>NZ_JBMFQK010000011.1:0-59971 GCF_049968615.1 Dictyoglomus sp.
CATGCCCTATCGTACCTATATTCACATGTGGCTTCGTCCTTACAAATTTCTCCTTCGCCATCCTTTATCTCCTCCTATTTTATTTTTTTAGATTTGAAGATAGAATTTTTTCCTGAATATTAAGAGGCATTTCTTCATAATGAGAGAACTCCATTGAGAATATACCTCTACCTTGAGTTAAAGATCTCAAAGTAGTAGCATATCCAAAAATTTCTGCAAGAGGAACTAAAGCTTTTATTACTCTTGTATTATTTACAAAATCAATCTTTTCTACTCTGCCCCTTCTACTGTTAAGGTCTCCTATAACATCTCCCATATATTCTTCAGGGACAATTATTTCAAGCTTCATTATAGGCTCCAATAAAACAGGATCACCTTTTAATACTCCATCTTTAAAAGCCTGAGATGCCGCAATCTTAAAAGCCATATCCGAAGAGTCTACTTCGTGATATGATCCATCAAAGAGAGTAATTCTTACATCTGTTACAGGATAACCAGCAAGCACCCCACGATCTGCAGCCTCTCTAACACCAGCTTCCACAGCTGGAATAAATTGTTGAGGAATGACTCCTCCCACAATTTTATTCACAAATTCAAGACCGCTACCTCTTGGAAGAGGCTCTAATTCAAGCCATACATGACCATACTGACCCCTTCCACCTGTTTGCCTAATATACTTTCCTTCCACTTTTACAGGTTTTCTAATAGTCTCTCTGTATGAGACTTGTGGCTTACCTACATTAGCATTTACTTTAAATTCTCTCTTTAATCTATCCACTATAATTTCTAAATGAAGCTCTCCCATTCCATGGATTAAAGTTTGTCCTGTTTCTTCATCATAAGTTATTCGGAATGTTGGATCCTCCTCAGCAAGTCTCTGAAGAGCAATACTTAATTTATCCTGCTCCTCAGTACTTTTTGGTTCAATAGCAACAGAAATCACAGGTTCTGGGAATGTCATACCTTCAAGAATTATAGGTCTATTTTCATCACAAAGAGTGTCTCCTGTAGTAGTAAACTTTAGACCAACCGCAGCAGCAATGTCTCCCACATATACTGCATCTATATCTTCTCTATGATTGGCATGCATCTGAAGCAATCTACCAATTCTTTCCTTTTTTCCTTTAGTTGAGTTATACACATAGCTACCTTTTTCTAATTTTCCTGAATAAACCCTAAAATAAGTGAGTTTACCCACATAGGGATCAGTCATGACTTTAAAGGCCAAAGCAGTAAATGATTCATCCTCACTTACTAACCTTATTTCTTCCTCGCCACTAATAGGATTTATTCCTTTAACGGGAGGTAAATCTAACGGCGAGGGAAGATAGTCTATAACAGCATCAAGTAAAGGCTGTATACCTTTATTCTTAAAAGCCGAGCCACATAGTGCTGGATATAACTTGCCTTCAATAGTAGCCCTCCTCAAAACCCTCTTCAAATCAGGAATAGGAATCTCTTCACCCTCTAAATACTTCATTAAGAGCTCATCATCGAGCTCCACAATAGTCTCTATTAGTTTATGCCTATATTCCTTAGCTTGATCCTTTAACTCATCGGGAATTTCTGTAACTTCCCATTTAATCCCAAGATCATCATAATATACAATTGCCTTCATCTCAAAAAGATCTATGACACCTCTAAATTGATCTTCACTACCAATTGGTATTTGAATAGGTATTGCGTTGACCCCTAATCGATCTTTTATCATCTCCACTACCCTGAAAAAGTTTGCACCAACTCTATCCATCTTATTAACAAAAATTATTCTTGGAACATTATATTTTGTAGCTTGTCTCCATACTGTCTCCGATTGAGGCTGAACTCCAGCAACCCCACAAAACACCGCTATTAAACCATCTAATACTCTTAAGGATCTTTCTACCTCAACAGTAAAATCCACGTGCCCCGGAGTATCAATTATATTAATAATGTGATCCTTCCACTGACAGGTAGTTGTTGCAGCTGTTATAGTAATACCACGTTCTCTCTCTTGTTCCATCCAGTCCATGGTTGCTGTTCCTTCGTGGACTTCACCTAATTTATGAGTTTTACCAGTATAAAAAAGTATCCTTTCGGTAAGAGTAGTCTTACCTGCATCTATATGAGCAGCTATTCCTATATTTCTTAATTTATCTAATGGACATCTCGGCACGTTTATCTTCCTCCTTTTTAATTACCAACGATAATGAGCAAATGCCTTATTAGCTTCTGCCATTCTATGCATTTCATCTCTCTTCTTAATTGCTCCACCAGTATTGTTAAAGGCATCTAAAATCTCTAAAGCAAGCCTTTCCTTCATAGGCATACCTTTTCTCTCTCTTGCAGCTCTAACAATCCATCTTAAAGCAAGAGAGAGTCCTCTTCTTGGAGGAACTTCTATTGGCACTTGATAGGTTGCTCCTCCAACTCTTCTTGGCCTTACCTCTAAAAGAGGTGTTACATTTTGCACTGCTTTTTCAAGGACAGTTAATGGATCTTGTTTTGTTTTTTCCCTTATTATATCCATCGCACCATAAACTATTTTTTCAGCTATGCTTTTTTTACCATCTAGCATAACTTTATTAATAAGCTTTTGCACAAGAACGCTATTATATACAGGATCAGGAGGTATTTCTCTTGGAGTAACTGGTCCTCTACGTGGCATTATTTCTTACCTCCCTCTTTTGGACGTTTTGCTCCATATTTGGATCTTCCCTGTCTTCTGCCCTCAACACCTGCAGCATCCAAAGCACCACGAATAATATGATACCTCACACCTGGTAGATCCTTAACACGGCCTCCTCTCACAAGAACTACAGAGTGTTCTTGTAAGTTATGACCTATTCCAGGTATATAAGCCCATACTTCAATCCCATTTGTTAACCTAACCCTAGCAACCTTCCTTAAAGCAGAGTTAGGCTTTTTAGGAGTCATTGTAGTTACACGGATACATACTCCCCTCTTTTGAGGATTCCCCATAAGAGCAGGAGATTTACTTTTCCTTTCTTTTGGTTCTCTCCCTTTTCTTATAAGCTGATTTATAGTAGGCAAAATTACACCTCCTACATCTTAGTTATTGAAAATTATTTAAATATAATACAAAGCCCCTAAAGGCAAGCGAAAACAAGTTTATCATTATAGAATTATTTTTGTCAAGAGTTAATTTCAATTTCTCCACCATCTTCCAAAACCTCTACTTTCTTAGCGGAGACTTTTTGAGGAATAATTTTCCTAAAGAGCCCTGTGCCTGCAGGAATTAATCTGCCTATTATCACATTTTCTTTTAATCCCTCCAGGTAGTCTTCTTTTCCTTTAACTGCTGCTTCAGCTAAAACCCTCGTAGTCTCTTGGAAAGAAGCTGCAGATATTACACTTTCTGTGGTTAAGGCTGCTTTTGTAATACCAAGTACAACCTCTCTTGCTATAGGAGGTCTTTTTCCTTCTTCTTCTAATTGCTGTTTCACCTTTTCAAAGGTCACTTTGTTAACAAGTTGACCAAACAAGAAGTTGCTATCTCCTGGATCTTCAATCCTTACTCTATTAGTCATCTGTCTAACTATTACTTCTATGTGCTTATCGTTAATTTCTGCTCCTTGTTTGAGATAAACCTTTTGCACTTCATCCACAATATATCTCTGTACAGCAGCAAGACCTTCATTAGCAAGAATTTCCGCAGGATTTCTATATCCTTTAGTCAACTCTTGTCCCACTGTTACATAATCGCCTTCTTTAACCAAAAGTTGAGCATTAGGTGGCAAGATATGCTCATCTTTTCCATTTTCTCCTTCAATCACTATCTTTTCTCCTGATTTAGTCCTTGTTATTTTCACAATACCACTAACACCAGCTATAATAGATTTTCCTTTTGGTTTCCTTGCCTCAAACAACTCCTCTACACGAGGAAGACCTTGAACGATATCTTCTGTTTTTGCAGTTTTCTGTTGGTATGCAGGGAAGTAAGCAAGAATAGTGCCAAATTCTACATTATCTTCTGCATTTACATGTAATTTAAGTCCACGAGGAATTCTATATTCAACTTCTCTTCCTTCGCTATTTCTTATGATAATTACAGCTTCACCTGTTGCCACAATTCGATCTATTATTTCTCCATTTCTCTCAAGAATATCTACCACTTTTCCTTCTTCGCAAGCCTGAATCTTCATGGTCTCTCTACTATATTCGGCAATTATATCTCCTTCATTAATAAAGTCTCCAATTTTAAAGAGAAATGCCACACCTTCCGGTAATTCTATTCTTTTCTCATTACCAGTTTCATCCAACAACACTACAGAACAGAAAATCGGATGTGCTTCTTCGTTATAAGACAACTCATAATTATTAAGATCTCTATCGTATTTCACATTGAGAAAAGTAAATTTTTTATTGTAACTTTCTCCTACCTTTTCAACTCTTATAACCTTTCCAGTAAATGGTGAAGCTATATATCTTAAATTAGGATCTATATATCCTAAACTCATTCCCTTAGTAACATCGGTTCCAGAATCTATAGACACAATGGTTCCTGGTGGAAGTACAATTTCTTCTTCGCCTTCTCCTTTAACAACTGCTCTTCCATTACGTCCAACTACCATTTTTTCTTTTTTACCCAAGACTTCAAATCTTTCTTTTAACTTTAAATTCAAAAAATCAACCCTTCCTGTCACTCTAAATTGAATATTCTGATAATTCAAAGAAGTTAAAGCAACACCACCTGTGTGGAAGGTTCTCATAGTAAGCTGAGTTCCAGGCTCTCCAATAGATTGGGCAGCTATTACTCCTACCGCTTCTCCTATGTTAACAAGCCTATGAGTTGCTAAATCCTCCCCATAACATTTTTGACATATCCCTTTCTCACTCTTACAAGTCATAGGAGATCTGATCTTTACCCTCTTTATACCAAACCTCTCCACTAATTTTGCTTTTTCCACATCTATATACTCATTCTTAGCAATAATTAATTCTCCTTTATCATTATAAACATCTTCAGCAGCAAATCTTCCTATGATTCTATCCTTCAAGCTTAATACTATTTTCCCTTCATCCTCCAGAGGCTCTACATATATCCCATCCTCAGTACCACAATCTTCCTCTCTAATAACCAGACTTTGAGCTACATCTACAAGTCTTCTGGTTAAGTATCCTGAATCAGAAGTTCTCAATGCTGTGTCCACTACTCCCTTCCTTGCTCCATAAGAAGAAATAAAATGTTCTGATACAGTTAAACCTTCGTAGAAGCTTGACTTAATAGGTATGTCCATAATTTGTCCTGACGGATCAGCCATCAAACCTCTCATTGCTGCAAGCTGTCTTACCTGGTCCACATTACCTCTAGCACCAGAAAACGCCATCATATACACAGAATTTAAAATACCAAAATTAGCAAGCATTATATCCTTTACTTCTTCAGTTGCCTTTGTCCATATCTCAATAGCTCTTTGATATCTTTCTTCCTCAGAATACAAACCACTCTCTACAGCTTTTTGAAGAAGCATAGACTCCTCTTCCGCTTTCTTTATAACCTTCTCTTTTGCCTCCTTAGGTATTTCAATATCTACTATGGAAAAACTTACACCTGCTTTTGTAGCATATTCAAACCCAAGTCTTTTAAGTTCGTCTAAGAATTCTGCTGTCTTGCTCCAACCATAAATCTCAAAACATTTTTCGACAATTTTTCTAATTTCTCTTCTATTCATAGTGACGTTGTAATATCTTAACTTCTCAGGAACAATCTCATTCAAAATTAACCTTCCTGGTGTAGTCTCTATAAACATAGGGCTCTCAGGTAAAGATATATTATATGTTTCTTCTATTCCTCTCTTGTGGACATATATCTTTGAATGTAGATCAACTTTTTTCTCCTCTAAAGCCAACAAAACCTCTTCCGGGGTCGCAAATCTTTTATCCTCAATCTCTCTTCCGGGTACCATTATAGTTAAATAATAAAGTCCAAGAACCACATCCTGAGTTGGTAAGGTAAGAGGTTTTCCATGAGCTGGAGATATAAGGTTATTGGATGACAACATCAAAATTCTTGCTTCTGCTTGGGCCTCAAGGGATAGTGGCACATGAACCGCCATCTGGTCCCCATCGAAGTCAGCATTATACGGTGGACATACTAAGGGATGTAATTGAATTGCATTACCATCAATTAACTTAGGCTCAAACGCCTGTATACTAACTCTGTGCAAAGTAGGAGCACGATTTAAAAGTACTAATTTTTCCTTAATAATTTCATCTAAAACATCCCATACCTCAGAGGCTTCTCTTTCAACTTTTTTTCTTGCATTCTTTACGTTAGTAGCATATCCATGTTCTATTAACTTGTTTATTACAAAGGGTTTAAATAATTCTAAAGCCATCTTTTTAGGAAGTCCACATTGATGTAATTTTAATTCAGGTCCAACCACAATAACCGCTCTTCCAGAAAAGTCAACTCTTTTTCCTAAAAGATTCTGTCTGAATCTTCCTTGTTTACCCTCTAAGATATCTGATAAAGACCTCAAGGGTCTTCCACTAGCGTTAGTCACAGGCTTACCCCTTCTTCCATTATCAATAAGAGCATCTACTGCTTCTTGCAACATTCTCTTTTCATTTCTAACAATAATCTCTGGGGCATTTATTTCTAAAAGCTTTGCAAGACGGTTATTTCTGTTAATAACTCTCCTATAAAGATCATTAAGATCAGAAGTGGCAAATTTGCCACCTTCAAGTTGTACCATAGGCCTCAAATCAGGAGGAATAACAGGAAGTACCTCAAGTACCATCCACTCAGGTTTATTACCAGAAAGCCTAAAACTTTCTACAATTTCTAATCTTTTGATAAGTTTCGCCTTTTTCTGACCTTGTATTTCGTTGATTTGTTTTTTTAAGTCGTAAGACAATTCTTCTAAATCTAAATCTCTCAAAAGCTTTTTAATAGCTTCTGCACCCATTCCTACTTTAAAACTATTACCAAACTCATTAAGAGCTTTTTCATATTCGTCTTCTGTTAAAACCTGCATTTTCTGTAAAGGAGTATCCCCTGGATCTAACACAATATATGAATGATAATAAATTACTTCCTCAAGTTGTTTACTGCTTATATTAAGAAGTAGCCCTATATAGTTAGGAACATTTTTAAAATACCAAATATGTACTACAGGTACAGCAAGTTTTATATGTCCCATTCTCTCTCTTCTCACTGAGCTCTTAGTTACTGTGACACCACATCTATCACAAGTTATACCTTCATATCTTTGCCCTTTATACTTACCGCAATAACACTCATAATCCTTCACAGGTCCAAAGATCTTCTCACAAAAAAGTCCATCTCTTTCAGGTTTGAAGGTTCTATAATTAATAGTCTCCGGTTTCTTAACTTCACCGTAAGACCAACTTAAAATATCTTCTGGTGATGCTAAACCAAAAACTAATTTATCAAAATCTTTTATCTTCAAGGTTTATTCCTCCCCTTCCTTAAGATTCATCTTCAATCTTAGAGAGATTAACTAATCTATTTCCAATATAAGCAGATACTTTTATGCCTAAACCTTGTAATTCCCTGACAAGAACCTTAAAAGACTCAGGAATACCAGGTTCTTTTATCAAATTACCAGAAACGATAGCAGAATAAGCCTCAGTCCTTCCAGCCACATCATCGGATTTATATGTCAACATTTCCTCAAGAGTATGAGCTGCACCATAAGCTTCTAAAGCCCATACTTCCATTTCTCCAAATCTCTGACCGCCAAACTGAGCTCTTCCACCAAGAGGCTGTTGAGTAACCAATGAATAAGGACCTACAGATCTTGCATGGATTTTATCATCGGCAAGATGGATCAGTTTCAAAATATACATATAACCAACAGTAACCTTTTGATTAAAAGGTTCTCCTGTTCTTCCATCGTATAAAACCACTCTACCATCCTCAGGAAGTCCAGCTTTTCTCAACATCTCCTTTACCAAATTAGCAGATCTATTTTCTCCTAATACTTCATCAAAAGGAGGTACTATAGCATATATACCCAATTCCTTAGCTGCCCACCCCAAATGGGTTTCCAAAATCTGTCCCACATTCATACGAGAGGGAACACCTAAGGGATTCAATATAATATCTACAGGAGTCCCATCCTCAAGAAATGGCATATCTTCTTCAGGCAAGATAGTAGCAATTACACCTTTATTTCCATGTCTTCCTGCCAACTTGTCTCCTACAGAGATTTTTCTTATTTGAGCAACCCTAACTTTTACAATCTTATTCACTCCTGGTGGGAGCTCATCATCATTCTCTCTAGTTAACACTTTTACATCTATAACCTTACCACATTCACCATGAGGCATTCTTAGAGATGTATCTTTAGTCTCTCGAGATTTCTCTCCAAAAATTGCCCTCAAAAGCCTTTCCTCAGGAGTAAGTTCGGTTTCACCTTTTGGAGTAACCTTACCTACTAAAATGTCGTTAGGACCAACCTCTGCTCCTATCATTATTATTCCATCTTTATCCAAATACCTTATAGCATCTTCACTTATATTAGGAATATCTCTGGTTATCTCTTCAGGACCAAGTTTTGTATCTCTTGCCTTTATCTCATATTCTTCAATATGAATAGAGGTAAATATGTCTTCTTTAACCAATCTTTCACTTATTATTATTGCATCCTCATAGTTATATCCACCCCAAGGCATAAAAGCGACAAGTACGTTCCTTCCCAAGGCAAGCTTACCATTGGAAGTAGCAGGACCATCAGCCAAAACATCTCCCTTTTTGACTCTCTGTCCTACTTCAACTATGGGTTTCTGGTTCCAACAAGTACCTTGATTAGTCCTTCTATATTTTATAAGTTGATATCTCTTCTCCTCTTTATTATCAGTTTCAATCACAATCTCCGAAGATGATACCTTTTTAACTACTCCATCCACATCAGATATAACCATAACTCCTGTATTTCTTGCCACAGTTTCTTCTATTCCTGTTCCCACAAGAGGAGGTTCTGTGTTTATTAAGGGTACTGCTTGACGCTGCATGTTTGCTCCCATTAATGCTCTGTTTGCATCATCATGCTCAAGGAAAGGAATCAAGGCTGTAGATATACTTACTGTCTGGTATGGTGATACTCCTACAAAATCTATTTCCTTAGGAGAACAAAGTATAAACTTTCCTTTTCTTCTAGCATGAACCAATTCATCAATTATTTCTCTGTTTTCATTAATGTGAACATCGAAAGAAGCTATAGTATATTTGTCCTCCTCTGTGGCTGATAAATAAACAATCTCATCGGTTATTTTCCCATCTTTTACTCTATAATATGGAGTCCTTAAAAATCCATACTCGTCTACTATGGCTAAAGTGGACAAATAGTTTATCAATCCTGCATTAGGTCCCTCTGGAGTCTCTATTGGACAGACCCTTCCATAATGAGAGGGATGAATATCTCTTACCTCAAAAGTGGCTCTTTCTCGAGTCAACCCTCCAGGACCTAATGCACTTATTCTTCTCTTATGAGCAAGCTCTGAAAGAGGATTAGTTTGATCCATAAATTGAGAAAGAGGATTTCTGTTAAAAAATTCTTTGACTGCTGCCATCAAAGGTCTAGTACTTACAAGAGCAATAGGACTTGCTTGTTCAGGATCGGTTAAAGCCATCTTCTCTCTTATCAACTTTTCTACCCTTGCAAGCCCAGCTCTAAATTGCATCTGCAAAAGTTCTCCTACAGACCTTATTCTTCTATTGCCAAGATGGTCTATATCATCAGTCTCATCTTTTCCTGTTTTAATCATGGTTAATCTCTTTATTATTTCAATGAGATCATCCTCTGTAAGAGCATAATTATCCAGAGAAATGCTCAAACCTAATCTTTGATTTAATTTATATCTTCCCACTTTACCTAAATTGTATCTTCTAACATCAAAAAACATCTGCCTTATTACCCTTAAGGCATCCTCTTCTCTACTTGGAACATCCCCAGGTCTCAATCTTCCACAAGCCTCGAAAATTGCTTGTGTTCTATCGCTTACATTATCCTTTGCATAGGTAATTTCTAAATAACTTAATTCCTCTGGGCCTAAAATTTCTTTGAAATAATCCAGGTCATATCCTAATGCTCTAAGAATAAGAGACACAGGAAACTTTTTAATTCCATTAGGATGAATATAAATAATGCCTCCGCCATCTAATTCAAACTCTATCCATCCACCCCTTGTAGGTATTAGAGTGGCAATAATACGATTCCCCTCTTCTTGAAAAAATACCCCTGGAGATCTGGTGATCTGATTCACTATAACTTTCTCTGTGCCATTTACAATAAAGGTCGCCCTATCAGTCATTTGAGGAATATTTCCAAGAAAAACCATTTGTTCTTTGATGTCCTTAATATTCCTATTCTCATCTTTAAAATACAATCTTGTCTTTACATAAATAGATGACTCATACGTTAGTCCTTTTTCTAAACACTCGTCAGGAGTTTTTGTAGGAGGCTCGATTTTTATACCATCTTCAGTGGTAACAAATTCCAAAGAAAGACCTTGACGTATAGACTCTATAGGGTTTATTTCATCAAGAACCTCTCTAAGACCTTGTTTCAAAAACCAGTTAAAGGAATCATATTGAATTTTTAATAAATCAGGAATATTTTGAAAAACAGGCCTATCATCACTCCAGAAAATCTCTGTTTTGAAATTTCTACCCTTCATACCTCATCTCCTTTTTTCTTAGAGATTAGACAAATTTATATTTTATATACTAGGAAGATAAAAATGAAATATTAAAAAATGAAGAGAAAAGAAAAAAATAAGCAATATAAAAAGTTTTCGGTAGAATTTTTGTTAAAATTCTACCTTTTTACCTTTTTAATCTTTAAAAATTGTCCAAATTCCAACCAATATAAAAATCAATCCTACAATTTTTTCAAGTGTATCTCTTGGAATATATCTTGTCAATGCCTCTCCTAAATATGCACCAATAAAACTTAGAAGAGCCAGGGCTAAAGAAGCGCCTAAAAAAACATAAAAAGGGGACTTTGTTTTTACAGACAGAGTTAATACTGCAAGTTGAGTTTTATCTCCGAGCTCTGCCAAAAAAATAACTCCAAAAACTGAGAGCAGGATTTTAATTTTATCCATAAAATCACCTCACAATCAAAGAATATAATGTAAACAGAAAAGTAGTATAATATCAAGAAAATCAAAGATCAACAAGGAGGATAAAAAAATGTGGAATGTAATAATCACTGGAATTACAAGTTTTTTAACTGATGTAAGTTCGGAAATGTTTTATCCTTTAATTTCTTTCTATCTATTAGCCTTAGGAGCTGGTCCTGCTATCTTAGGTATAGTGGAAGGACTTGCTGAGAGCATAGCCTCACTTTTAAAAGTATATTCTGGATATGTCTCCGATAAAATCAGAAAAAGGAAACCAATTACAATTTTAGGATATAGCCTTTCTGCTATAGGAAAATTATTCTTGTATTTTGCCAATAGTTGGATTGGAGTTTTTATAGGAAGAATTTCTGATAGATTTGGAAAAGGAATAAGAACGGCCCCAAGGGATGCATTAATTGCTGAATCGGTACCCGAAAACCGTGGGAGAGCCTTTGGACTTCATAGAACTATGGATACCCTTGGAGCCTTTTTAGGAGTATTACTCTCTATCTTAATAATAAAAAGCCTAAATTTGCCAGAAGCAAGTAGCAATCTCTCAAGCTATATTCCAACTTTTAAAACCATAATCTTAATAAGCTTAATACCAGCTATCTTAGGAGTATTAGTGCTATTTCTTGTTAAAGAGACTACTCCTAGCAGAGCTCTAAATGAAAAGAAAAGAATAAAATTTCAATGGAAAGCTTTAGATCGTAAACTAAAGGGTTTTCTAATTATTTCTCTTATATTTACTTTAGGAAACTCGTCAAACCAATTCCTATTTTTGAGGTCTCAAAATCTTGGAGCATCTTTATTAGATGTACTTTTTCTTTACCTATTATATAACTTAGTTTATACCATCTTTTCCTATCCTGCAGGATTTCTTTCCGACAAAATAGGTAGAAAAAGAATTATTATTTTAGGCTATATTTTCTATGGTTTAGTATATTTGGGGTTTGGAATAGCCTCAAAATTCAGTCAATTATGGTTGCTTTTTACTCTTTACGGACTTTACACTGCCTTCACAGAAGGCGTCGAAAAAGCATTAATTTCAGATCTTTCACCAGCACATTTAAGGGCAACAGTAATAGGTCTTCATGCTACTTTAGTAGGAATAGGGCTTTTCCCAGCATCTTTCATAGCAGGATTGCTATGGAGCATATTAGGGCCCCAAGCACCTTTTATATTTGGAGGAATAATGGGAATAGGAGCAGCTATAGGATTGATGTTTATACTATAAAAAGATTGTTGTATAATTAATAAAATTATGAAAGATGCAACCATTCTATTACAAGAGTTATTAGAGCAAGGTAAAGAAAAGTATTCTTCTGAAAATCTGAAGAGAGCCTTTATTTTTGCTGAAAATGCCCACAAAGGACAAGTAAGGAAATCTGGTGAACCTTATATTACTCATCCTGTTGAGGTGGCTAAGATCTTAATGAATTTAGGCATGGAAGAAACTGTGGTTATTGCTGGACTTCTTCATGACGTTCTTGAAGATACTAATGTAACAAAAGAAGAGATTGAAAAAGAATTTGGAAAAGATGTACTCTCTTTGGTTGAAGCCATAACTAAGTTAGAAAAGCTAAGTTTCTATCCTACAGAAGCCTATAGAGCACAAAATTTGAGAAAAATGTTCATAGCAATGGCAAAAGATATAAGAGTAATAATAATAAAACTTGCTGACAGACTTCACAATATGCAAACTCTCCAATATCATGAAGAGGAAAAACAAAAAAGAATTGCAAAAGAAACCTTGGAAATATATGCTCCCCTCGCTCATAGGCTTGGAGTTTGGGATATAAAATGGCGATTGGAAGATCTGGCTTTTAGATACTTAGAACCTGAAAAATATCATTACGTAGCTAAAAAAGTAGCAGAGACCAGAAAAGAAAGGGAAAAATTCATCGAGAAAGCCATTGAGATAATAAAAGAAGAATTGAAAAAAGCAGGCATTAATGCAGAAGTAACAGGCAGAGCTAAACATCTATATAGTATTTATCAAAAAATGCTAAGAAGAGGAATTGAAATAGAAGAGATGTATGATCTCTTAGGAGTAAGGGTAATTGTTAACTCGGAAAAGGAATGCTATGAAGTATTAGGTATAATTCATAACCTTTGGAAGCCTGTTCCTGGAAGATTTAAAGATTACATTGCTAATAAAAAATCAAACAATTACCAATCTTTACATACAACAGTGATCGCCATGGACGGAAAACCATTAGAAGTACAAATAAGGACGTGGGAAATGCACCGAATAGCAGAATATGGTATAGCAGCTCATTGGCTCTATAAAGAAGAAATTAAAAAGCCTGATTCTTTTGAAGAAAAATTATCGTGGTTAAGACAACTCCTTGAATGGCAAAAAGAATTAACCGATGATCAAGAGTTTTTAGAGTCCATAAAAAGTGATCTCTTTGAGAGGGAGATTTATGTTTTTACTCCTAAAGGAGATGTAATTGCTCTTCCTCAAGGTTCTACACCTATTGACTTTGCATATGCCATACATACTGAAGTTGGTCATCGATGCCGAGGTGCAAAAGTAAACGGAAGAATAGTTCCTTTGAACTATATTCTTCAAAATGGGGATATTGTAGAGATAATTACAAGCAAAGAAGAGGGTAAACCAAGTAGAGATTGGCTTAATATTGTAAAAACAACTCAAGCTAAAAATAAAATCAAACAATATTTTAAAAAGATTGCTAGAGAAGAAACTATAGAAAAGGCTAAAGAACTTTTGGAAAATGAAATAAAAAGAAACGAAGACTGGTTAAAGGAGTTTCTCCAAAAGACAGAGATAAGCCTAAATGATTTAATTGAACACTCCTTAGGAAAAAGCTTTTTAGCTGAGAGTGGATTTAAAGAGACGGAATCTTTTTTGCTAAGCATTGGCACAGGAGATATTACTCCTCAGCAATTCATAGAAAGATTTCGAAGAGAATATAAAAAGGAAATTGTAGTAACCATATCCCCTGAAGAAAAGAAGGAACAATTGGTAGAAGGAATAGAGATTTCAGGACTGGACAATATAATGATGAGAATTGCTGAATGCTGTCATCCAATTCCAGGAGATAAAGTAATAGGATACATCTCCAAAGGAAGAGGGATTGTTATCCATAGAACCGATTGTCCTAACCTGATAAACCTAAAAAAGACTCATCCTGAGAAAATTGTCCCTATAGAATGGCAAAAAATTAAAGGAGGAAAATATAAAACTGGGATAGAAATAGAGGCCATAGACAGGGTAGGACTACTTAAAGATCTTATTGAAAGAGTTTCTCAAGCAAGAATTAACATACTAGATTTAGCAACTAAAGTAGGAAAGGATGGAATAGCAAGAATAAAACTCATTGTGGAGATTGACAACCCTCCTGCCTTTTATTATCTTATGGAAGAGATTAAGAAATTATCTGATATTATTTCGGTAAAAAGATTACAAGAATTCCGATGAGAGCAGTAATACAAAGGGTAAAAAAGGCATCGGTAAAAGTAAACGGAGAACTTATAAGCCAAATCTCACAAGGTTTACTTATCTTTCTTGGAATAAGTAAGAAAGATAAGGAAGAGGATATAAAAATTCTTGCAGATAAAATAGCTGATTTGAGAATTTTTTCCGATGAGAATGGAAAAATGAACCTAAGTATAAAAGAGGTTAATGGAGACATTCTTGTAGTATCCCAATTTACCCTATTTGCTGACTGCAGAAGAGGGAAAAGACCAGATTTTACAGACGCTGCCGATAAAGAGAAAGCTCTTGACTATTATAAAAAATTTGTAGCATATCTAAAAAACAAGAGTGAAAAAGTAGAAGAAGGCATATTCCAAGCATACATGGAAGTAGAGCTAATAAATGATGGACCTGTTACTATTATCCTTGACACTGAAGATCTTAAAAAACCGAGGAGGAGAAAAGAATGAGTATAGGACTTCCAAGAGGCGTACAAGATATACTTCCCGATGAAATACCTTTTTGGCATCTTATTGAAAATATCGCAAGGAGTTTATTTGAAAAATACAATTATGAAGAAATAAGAACTCCCATATTTGAATTCACAGAACTTTTTGTAAAAGGAACAGGTGAAACTACAGATATAGTAATGAAAGAAATGTACACTTTTCAAGATAAAAAAGGAAGATCTTTAACCTTGAGACCTGAAGGAACACCTGGGGTCATTAGAGCATATCTTATGAATAAAATTTATACAACAAAACCAATATGGAAAGTCTATTACATAGGACCTATGTTCAGATATGAAAGACCTCAATCAGGAAGATACAGACAATTTCACCAGTTAGGAGTTGAAGTCTTAGGAAGAAAAGACCCTTACATCGACTTTGAGGTTATAAGTTTAGCAGTAGAAATTCTAAAGAGCTTAAAACTTGAAAATTTAGAAATCGAGATAAACTCTTTGGGGTGTCTCAAATGCAGACCAGCTTATAGGGAAGCTCTTAAAAACTATTTTTACCAATACAAGGATCTTCTATCTCCTATAGATCAGGAAAGATTGGAAAGAAATCCTTTAAGAATCTTAGATTCAAAGGATGAAAAAATTATTCCTCTCAAAGAGAACGCTCCACAACCCCTTGATTTTCTGTGTAATGATTGTAAAGACCACTTTGACAAAGTACTTAGATACCTCCAAGAAGCAAGCTTAAATTTTAAGATAAGTCCAAAATTAGTAAGAGGTCTCGATTATTACACTCGAACAGTATTTGAGATAACCACTACATCTCTTGGAGCTCAAAATGCTGTGGTAGGCGGAGGAAGATATGATAACTTAGTGGAAACTTATGGTGGACCATCAACCCCAGGACTTGGTTTTGCTTTAGGTATGGAGAGACTAATTCTTCTTATAAAGCAACAAGACAAAATCAAGATAGAAAAACCCTCTCTTTTCTTTTTAGCAATTGAGAATGAAAAATATATTAAAAAAGCTGTGGAAATTTCAAAAATTCTTCGCATAAATCACAGAGTTGAGATAGGCTCTCCTAATGAACCTTTAAGAACTCAACTTAAGTGGGCAGATAAACTGAATTCTGACTATGTCATTTTTATAAACCAAATGATAGAAAAAGATATCTTAAGAATTAAAAATTTTAAAACAGGAGAAGAAAAAGAAATTAGAATAGAGAATCTTAAAGAATTATAAACTCTCGTGTTATAATTACGAAGAATTTCCAAAAAGAAAGGTGGGCTTACTTTGAGGAGGACTCATTATTGCGGAGAGCTTAATGCTAAAAATATAGGAGAAAAAGTATATTTAAGTGGTTGGGTGCACAGAATAAGACATCATGGGGGACTAATTTTTATTGACCTAAGAGATCGCAGTGGAATCGTTCAGTTAGTTTTTGATCCTTCTATATCCAAAGAAAGTTATGATATAGCAGATACAGTAGGTAATGAATGGGTCATATCAGTGGAAGGAAAGGTAAGAAAGAGACCAGAAGGAATGGAAAACCCAAAAATACCAACAGGAGAGATCGAAATTGAGGTAGAAAAAATAAAAATAGAAAACACTGCAAAGCCTTTACCATTTAATTTGTGGACAAACAAGGAAATAGATGAAATAGTAAGACTTAAATATAGGTACTTAGATCTTAGAAGAGATAAAATGCAATCAAACATAATATTTAGACACAATTTTATCCTATCCATTAGAAACTTCTTAGCTAAAAATGGATTTATAGAAATTGAAACACCTTACCTTATAGTGAGTACTCCAGAAGGAGCAAGAGATTTCATAATTCCAAGCAGACTTCAACCAGGAAAATTTTATGCCCTTCCCCAATCCCCTCAACTATTTAAACAAATTCTTATGGTTGCAGGGTTTGATAGATATTTCCAAATTGCTCGATGCTTTAGAGATGAAGATCTAAGAGCTGATAGACAACCAGAGTTTACTCAACTTGACATGGAGATGTCTTTTATAGAAGTGGAAGATGTATTTACTATAATAGAAGAGCTTTTTAAAACCGTACTAAAGGGAGTAATGAATATAGAGATAAATACTCCATTCCCAAGACTTTCTTACGAAGATGCAATGAACACTTACGGAAGTGATAAACCAGACTTAAGATATGATTTAAAGATAGTGGATGTTACCAATATTTTAAAAGATCTTCCTTTGGAATTTATCCGATCTACCATTGAAAAAGATGGTGTAATAAAAGGAATCGTACTTAAAAATATAGTGCCTTCAAGAAGAGAGTGGTCTATTATTGAAAATAAAGTTAGAGAATTAAAAGGAAAAGGTATTATGTGGTTTACATATGCCGATGGAGAACTGAAATCTTCCATAAGTAAATATTTAGATGAAAACATCAAGGATAAATTAATTAAGAATCTCAATCTTAAATCAGGAGATTCTTTCTTCTGCATAGCAGGCACTTGGAAAGATGTGGTCAAAATTCTTGGAATCTTGAGACTGGAAGTAGCAGAACTTTTTAATATGGAAAAGAAAGAGGGACTTTTCTTTCTATGGATTACTGATTTCCCACTATTTGAATATGATGAGGAAGAAAGAAGAATTGTTGCAGAACACCATCCCTTTACATCTCCAAAAGATGAAGATATACCCCTATTAGATACTAATCCATTAAAGGTAAAAGCTAAATGTTATGATTTAGTACTAAATGGAACAGAACTTGGAAGTGGGAGTATAAGAATACATAAAAAAGAAATACAGGAAAAAGTATTTAATATTTTAGGCATAACCCCGGAGGATGCTAAAAAGAAGTTCGGATTTTTACTTGAAGCTTTTGAGTATGGAGCACCACCCCATGGAGGAATTGCATTGGGTATTGATAGAATCATAGCTATACTGACCAACTCTAATTCTCTAAGAGAGGTTATAGCCTTCCCTAAGACTCAAAGTGGAACTTGTTTACTTACTGGTGCCCCATCAGAGGTTGATCCTAAGCAATTAGAAGAAGTCCATATAAAGGTAGTTTACCCTGAGGAGAAGAAAGAGGAGGATTAGATGAATATTTATCAGGAATCTATTGAGCTTCATAGAAAACATAAAGGGAAAATAAAAATAGATTCAAAAATCGCCTTAAAGAATAAGTATGATCTTTCCTTAGCATATACTCCTGGAGTTGCAGGGGTTTCCGAAGAGATATACAAAAACAACGATGAAGTCTACAATCTAACCATTAAAGCAAACACTGTTGCAGTAATTAGTGATGGATCTGCAGTATTAGGATTAGGAAATATAGGGCCCTTAGGCGCCATACCAGTTATGGAAGGGAAAGCTTTACTTTTTAAAAGATTTGCTAATATAGATGCTTTCCCTATATGCTTGAATACCCAAGATCCAGAGAAGATTATTGAGATAACCTATATGATAGCCCCAATATTTGGGGGAATTAATTTAGAGGATATTGCTGCCCCTAAATGTTTTATAATAGAAGAGAGATTAAAAAAAATCTTAGATATCCCTGTGTTTCATGATGATCAACATGGTACTGCAATCGTAGTCTATGCTGCATTAATAAATGCTTTAAAACTTGTAAACAAAAAAATTCATGAGGTAAAAATAGTAATACTAGGAGCAGGAGCCGCTGGTATCGCTATAACTAAGCTTCTCCTGAGAGAAGGTGCTAAAAATATTAGGATCCTTGATAGAAATGGAATCATTTACCCTGGAAGAAAAGAAAATATGAATGAAATAAAAGAGGAGATAGCTCGTACAATTAATCCCGAAGGAGAAAAAGGTGAACTAAAAGACGCTTTAAAAGGAGCCGATGTATTTATAGGAGTTTCTCAGGCAAATCTCTTTCCCCCCGAATACATAAGATTGATGAACAAAGATCCTATAATTTTCGCGATGGCAAATCCTATTCCTGAAATTATGCCTGAAGAGGCAAAAAAAGAGGGAGTAAAAATAATAGGTACTGGAAGATCTGATTATCCCAATCAAATAAATAACTTACTTGCTTTTCCAGGAGTCTTTAGAGGAGCTTTTACCGTTAGAGCTAAAGAAATAAACGATGAAATGAAAGTTGCTGCTGCAAAAGCTATTGCTTCTTTAGTAGAAGAACCACAAGAGGATTATCTTATACCTTCCCCTCTTGATGAAAGAGTGGTTCCTGCAGTTTCTTTTTCTGTAGCTAAGGCAGCTATAGAAACAAAAGTAGCAAAAATTTTTAAGGATGATAATAAAATAATAGAGGATATAAAACAAGCTTTAGGAGGCGAATAGAATGCCCAATGAAAAAACCCTTGTGGTAATAGGTGCTCAATGGGGAGATGAAGGAAAAGGAAAAATTATAGATCTCCTATCTCAGAATGCTGAAGTAGTGGTAAGATTTAATGGAGGAAATAACGCAGGACATACTGTAATCGTAGATGGCAAAACTTATAGATTTCGTCTTCTTCCCTCAGGTATCATATCTCCAAAAACTTTGAATGTGATAGCTACAGGAGTGATTATAAACCTTAATGGGCTTTTGGAAGAAATTGAAGAAGCAGAAAAAAATGGATTATTGATAAAAAATTTATATATAAGTGATAGATCTCCTTTAGTTCTTCCTTATCATATACTCTTAGATAAGTTTTACGAGGAAAAAAGAGGAAACAAAAAGATAGGAACCACAGCAAGAGGAATTGGCCCTGCCTATACGGATCACTTCTCAAGAGATACTTTACATGTAGGAGATCTTTTTGATAAAGAAGTCTTCAAAGAAAAATTAAATTATATTTATTCTTTAAAAAAAGCTACTCTCTCTTCTGATTTTCAACTGCCCCCCTTTGAGGAAGTTTACAACTCTCAATTAAACACTTTCGAAAAACTCATGGAAAAGGGAGTTACTATTACGGATACATCAAAATTAATTTATGATCACATAAAAGCAGGTAAAAAAATACTTTTTGAAGGTGCACAAGGAACCTTATTAGATATAAACTTTGGAACTTATCCTTTCGTAACCTCATCCTTTACTATCTCCGGTGGAGTTTGTGTTGGGGCTGGGATACCACCTCAAAGCATAAACAAAGTTATAGGCGTTATAAAGGCATATACATCAAGGGTTGGCGAGGGTCCATTTCCCAGCGAAATAAAAGATGAGCTTGCTGAAATTATAAGAGAAAAAGGACAAGAATATGGCACAGTAACAAGAAGACCAAGAAGAGTAGGATGGCTTGATTTTGTAGCATTAAGATATGCAAAAAGAATTAACGGTTTTACAGAGCTTGCAATAACTAAGCTTGACGTTCTGAGTGGATTGGAAAAATTGAAATTTGTGGTAGCTTATAAATACAAAGGAAGAATTATTGATGAATTTCCATCATCTCTAAATATTCTTGAAAAATGTGAACCCATAACCGAAGAAATTTCTGGTTGGAAACAGTCTTTGAAAAACATAAAAAATTATAATGATCTTCCTGAAAATGTAATAAAATATAAAGAAAGAATTGAAAAAGAACTTGAAACAAAAATTACCATAATAGGTACAGGACCTGCAAGGGACGAAATAATATTGCTAAAAGATCCTTGGGAATAATATGGAAGTTTTAAGCAAAAGTCCTTTAGAAACTAAAGAGTTAGGTAAAGCCTTAGGAAATCTTTTAAATCCAGGGAATATATTAGCTCTTATAGGAGATTTGGGAAGTGGAAAAACTACTTTTGTGCAAGGAATTTCTCAGGCCCTTCATATAACCATACCTGTGAATAGTCCTTCTTTTTTAATAATAAAAGAATACAAGGGAAAACATAGAATGCTACATATAGATGTATATAGATTAAAGATTCCAGAAAGAGAGTTAGAAAACATAGGTTTTGAAGAATACTTGAACAGTGATTTTATAATAGTGATAGAATGGGCTGACAAAATAAGAGGACTACTTCCTAAAGAACGGATGGAAATTACTTTTGAACACGTAGATTTTAACGAAAGACTAATCAAATTTAAGCCTTACGGAGAAAAATATGAAAATCTACTTTTGGAATTGAAAAAATGTTTATCCTTGGAATAAACACTGCCTTTGAAAAAAGTAATATAATACTATGGAAAGATAACAAATTATATGAGCTGTTCTATTCTACAGATTCTAAGACTTATGGGGAGACTCTAACAATAAATATAAAAACTTTGCTTGACTTATCAGGATGGAAGTTAGAAGATATTGATCTCTACACTATAATAACAGGTCCTGGATCCTTCACTGGACTTAGAATTGGAATAGTTACAGTAAAAACTCTTGCTCAAATATTCAAAAAACCTATAATAGGAATTTCTTACTTAGAATGTTTAGCCTACCAAACACCCTTTTTAGGTATGAAGGTACCCATAATGCCTGCAAGAAGGGGAGAGATACATGCAGGCTTTTATAATGCCAAAAATGAAAGAATCTATAATGAAGGAATTTTCTCATATCAAGACTTTATAAATCTACTCAGTACTCTCAAGAAGGAACCTGTAATAATTATAGGAAAAATACCAGACGATCTTAAATTTTTAATCCCTGAAGATATTATAATCTCCTCTGAACATCAAAATTCTCCACGGGGAGAAGCTATCATCTATCTCTCACTTGAAAAATATAAAAAGGGAGATACGTTAGATTACTTGAATCTTCTTCCAGATTATAGGCAAAAATCCAGTGCTGAAATTAATTGGGAGAGGAGAAATGCAAGACCAGAAAGAGAGCAATGAACTCTCAGTTGAAATAAGACCTATGAAATTTGAAGATATTGATCAAGTAGATGAGATCAATAAACTTTCCTTCTCTAATCCTTGGAGTCGGGAAAGTTTTGAAAGAGAGCTCTCCTCAAATAGAATTGCTCATTATTTTGTAGCAATTCATGAAAACAAAATAATAGGATTTGTTGGACTTTGGATAATCTTTCAAGAAGCTCAAATAACCACCATAGCTGTACATCCTAATTATAGAGGAAGAAAAGTTGGAGAAAAGCTCCTTGATTTTATCATAGATTATTGTCAAAAAAACTTAGTCAAAAATATAATTTTAGAAGTTAGAGTTTCCAATACTATTGCCCAAAATTTATATTACAAAAAAGGATTTAAAAAAGTTGGCGTAAGAAAATGGTATTATAAAGATGGGGAAGATGCTTTGGTTATGGTCAAAAAATTAACATTATAAGGTGAAAGAATGATTACTATTGGTATTGAAACTTCTTGTGATGAGACCAGTGTAAGCTTATTAGAAGATGGGAACAAAATACTGAGTAATTTAGTTTCGTCTCAAGTGGAAATACATAAAACTTTTGGAGGAGTAGTACCTGAAGTTGCTTCAAGGATTCATGTAGAAGTATTAAATAGACTTATAGAACTTGCTTTAGAAAAGGCAAAAAAAGAATTCAAAGATATAGACTTGATTGCAGTAACCCAGGGACCTGGTCTTATTGGAGCATTATGGATTGGAATAATGGCAGCAAAAACCTTGTCTCTTGCCTTAAATAAGCCTCTAATTGGAGTTAACCATCTTGAAGGACACATTTTTGCAAACTTTTTAGGAGAAGACCCTCCTACTTTTCCTTTTATTGCTTTAATAGTTTCTGGTGGACACACCGAATATATCCTTGTGGAGGATATTGGAGTTTACAAAATCCTTGGACAAACCCTTGATGATGCAGCAGGAGAAGCTTTCGATAAGGTAGCAAGAATATTAGGTCTTAATTATCCAGGAGGACCAGAAATTGATAAAATATCAAAGATGGGAAAACCCATATTTAATTTTCCAAAAATAAAATGTGATAGGGAATTAGATATAAGTTTTAGTGGAATAAAAACCGCAGTACTATATCTTGTAAGAGACTTGAAGAAAGAAGGTAAAGAAATACCTGTTGCAGACATAGCAGCCTCTTTTCAAGAAAGGGTCGTCGAGGAATTATTAGAGAGAGCCTTCTTAGCTTTAAATAAATTTAATATTAAAACCTTAGTAGTCTCAGGAGGCGTAGCTTCTAATAGTTATCTTCAAAGAAGATTTAAAGAAGAAAGCCGAAAAGAAGGTATAAAATTGTACATCCCACCACCTTATCTTTGCACCGATAATGGCGCTATGATTGCTTGTGCGGGATACCATCTTTACCAAAAGGGTTATAAAAGTGATCTTTATCTTTCAGCAAATCCTGATCTCTTATTGGGAGAAAGATGAAAGACTTAAGCAGTACCATAAAATCAGGTTTAAAAATATCACTAATCATAACTACTATTGTGTTTGTTGTAATCCTTTTTATAACCACAGACTCAAGAACTTGGGAAGCCCTTAAATCTATAAATGGAAAATACTTAATATATGTTATTTTGCTTAACACACTAAGCTGGATATGGTCTGGAATTAGATATAGCATCTTAATTAGAGGTATAGAAGGGGTTAATTTAAATCTCATAGAAGCTTTACAAATTCATTTGTCTTATTATTTTGCATCAAGTATTACTCCAACCTCTGCAGGTGGAGAGCCTTTAGAGATTTATCTCCTCTCCAAGAAAAATATAAAAATTGGCCAGGCTACTGCTCTAAGTTTGTTCAGATATGTAATAAACACCCTTACTTTTGCTATTGCTTCCCCTTTAATAATTTATTTCTACTCATATCTCTTCCCCCAAAACATAGTTCGAAAATTAGTCCAGTACAGTGCTATCCTTTTCTTACTAGTGGTTGGGGGTTTTCTTTTTGCACTTTTCAAACCAAGACCCATAATTAGGTTGGTCTCTTATATATTAATAAAACTAAGAAGAATACCGTTCCTAAAAAGAATCCATCCCTTTAAGATATTAAGGGTTGTAAACAAGACTGTGAGAGATTTTCATAATACCTTATGGTTCTTCTTAAAAGAGAAAAAGCTCACAATCTTAGGATTTTTCTTTTTTAATCTCCTCTCTTGGATTACCTATTTTCTTATTGCCCCTGTACTTATGTCTGCATTTAACCTTAAAGTTAATTATCTTTCTGTAGTTTTAGTACAAATTCCAATCTTTTTCATGATGTTCTACGTACCATCTCCTGGGGGAAGTGGGGCTATAGAAATTTTGATATCTCTTGGCTTTGCTCCGTTTGTACCCAAATATATCTTAGGTATATTTATAATTCTTTGGAGAACTCTTACCCACTATTTAACCTTCCTTGCAGGAGCAATTGTTTTAGTATATATTTTAGGTGTCAAAAATTGGTAATTGGGGTGAATTATGGAAAAGAAAATAAAAGTTAATTTAATCTTCAAGCCGGGAATTCCCTCATCAAGAGAAAAGGGCGGTGGAGATCAAACAGCCTGTAAAATGCTATATGAAGCCCTTAAAAGGAGAAAGGACATAGAAGTTTATTATAATGGAACGTTAAAAGAAGGACCATATGATATACTTCATTTTCACTCCTTAGGAGATATTTTTTTCAGATATGTAAAGCAAAGTAACAAGAGTAAAATTGTTTTTACAGCCCATGTAATAGCTGATACGATGCTTGGTAGTGCCATCCTTGCTGAAAAATGGAAATCTATCTTTGCTCAATATCTTCTTCTATTTTACAATCAAGCAGACGTTGTTATCGCTGTTTCCCCTTTGGAGGTAGAAAAACTAAAAGAGATGGGAGTTAAAACTGAAATCGTATTTATCCCTAATGGCATAGACTTAAGCATGTTTAAAAAAGATGAAGATCTAAGAAGAGAAATGAGGAAAAAATTTAATTTATCTGACGAGGATATAGTTTTGTTAAGTGTAGGACACATTATAAAGAGGAAAGGTTTTGATACCTTTGTTAAAGCAGCGGAGTCTCTTCCCCAATATAAATTCCTATGGGTTGGAGGTGTTCCATTTTCTTTCCTTAGTGGTGGATACGCAGAGATAAAAAAGATTTTAAAAAATCCTCCATCAAATTTAATCCTCCCTGGTCCATCCCCCCACGAAGAACTAAACAAATTTTATAACATGGCGGATATCTTTTTCTTTCCCTCGAGACAAGAAAACTTCAGTATAGCTGTCTTAGAGGCTTCTGCGGTTGGTCTTCCTTTACTTCTAAGAGACCTTGAGGAATACAAAGCACCTTTAGCTCCAAATTATATCCCTTGGAACGAAAATGATGTGATCAAAAAAATAGTTCAGCTTGCAGAAAATAAAGATTTAAGAGAAGAATATTCAAAAAGAGCAGTGGTTATAGCAGAAACCTATAATATAGAAAAAACTACAGAAGCTACAGTAAATTTGTATAAAAAACTTTTAGGGGTGTCATGAAAATAGCCTTTTTTACTAATAATTATCTTCCCAACACAGGAGGAGCGGCAATAGCAGTAGAAAGTTATAGAGATGCTCTCGAAAAACTGGGCCATGAAGTATACATTTTCGCTCCTAAGTATCCTCCTTGGTTCCCTAAATATAAAGACAATGTCAGCGAAAGAATTTGGAGATTTCCATCTTTTGCCATAAAGTTTATTACCCCTCAACCTATTCCTATATATTTTGCTTTTTTAGTGGAAGATTTTTTTAAGAAACAAAAATTTGATATTGTACATTCTCACCATCCCTTTGTAATAGGAAAAACAGCCCTCAAACTTGCAAAGAAATATCATATACCTATAGTTTTTACCCATCATACTCAATATCACAAATATGTCCACTATATACCATTAGTTCCAGAAAAAATCTCAGCAAAAATTGCCATTAAAGAAAGTGTCAAATATGCAAATCAAGTAGATTTAGTCATAGCTCCCACAAAGGAAATAAAAGACATGATAATAAATTTTGGAGTAAAGACAAGAATTGAAATATTGCCTACAGGAATTGATCTTTCCATGTGGGAGGAACCTATTCAAGAAGAGTTTCTTAGAAATTTTCCATGGAAGGAAAAAAGAATTCTACTTTATGCAGGAAGACTTGCAAAGGAAAAAAACATAGAATTTATATTTACTTCCTTAGAAAAGCTACTTAAGAAAAGAGAGGACATAATTCTTCTTGTAGTAGGAGATGGTGATGAAAGAAAAAACTTAGAAAATTTAGTCAAGAGGCTGAATTTAGAAGATAAAATAGTATTTATGGGATGGCATCCCAGAGAAGAATTAGTAAACTTCTATAAAATAGCTGAAATTTTTGTCTTTGCATCCACCACAGAGACCCAGGGACTTGTTACATTAGAAGCTATGGCTGGAGGTTGTGCAATAGTAGCAATAAAAGCCCCAGGTTCTATGAGTCTAATAGAAGATGGAAAGGAGGGATTTCTTGTAAAAGAGGATCCAGAAGAGTTTGCAAATAAAGTAGAACTCTTATTAAATAATCGAAATCTTTTAGCTACAATGCAAAACAATGCAAAAATCAAAGCAAGAGAATTTTCCATAGATAAAAGTGCTATGAAATTAGTAGAATTTTACAAAGAATTGGCAAAAATTAAAGAAAAACAATGATATTTTAGGATATTGTCAATTTTTTTTGGATATTCTCCATTTTTTGCTTATTTTCATTCATTGAACCCAAATTAAAAATTAATATATATTATTTTTTGGTTTTAGCACTCACCTGGTTAGATTGCTAACAAAAAAAATTTGCGAAAGGAGGTTGGGAAAAGTGAAATTGCGTCCTATTGGTGATCGTGTGGTGGTTAAAGTGATTGAGCAAGAGGAAAAAACAAAGGGAGGTATTGTATTACCCGACACTGCAAAAGAAAAACCCCAACAAGGAAGAGTAATTGCCGTAGGGACTGGTAGAATCCTCGATAACGGACAAAAAGTACCATTGGAGATCAAAGAGGGAGACAGAGTAATATTTGCTAAGTATGCAGGTACAGAAGTAAAGATTGAAGGTGAAGAATATCTTATCCTTAGTGAAAGAGATATCTTAGCTGTTATTGAAGAATAAAAAATCTTAGGAAAAGGAGGGATAAAGTATGGCAGCCAAATTAGTAAGCCTTGATATGCAAGCAAGAACCGCACTAATCAAAGGTCTCGACACTGTTGCTGATACTGTAAAGATTACCTTAGGGCCAAAGGGAAGAAATGTAGTTCTTGAGAAGAAATTCGGTGCTCCAGTTATAACTAACGACGGTGTAACCATTGCAAAAGAAATTGATCTTGAAGACCCCTTCGAAAATATGGGTGCTCAATTAGTAAAAGAGGTTGCCTCCAAAACTAACGATGTAGCAGGAGATGGAACTACTACTGCTACAGTTCTTGCTCAAGCATTAGTACATGAAGGAATGAAACATGTAGTTGCTGGTGCAAACCCAATGTATGTAAAAAGAGGAATAGAAAAAGCTGTTGAAAAAGTAGTGGAAGAACTAAAGAAGATCGCAAAACCAGTAGAGACCAAGCAAGATATTGCTCATGTAGCAGCAATTTCTGCAAATAACGATGAAGAAATTGGAAATCTTATTGCCGAAGCAATGGATAAAGTAGGAAAAGATGGAGTTATAACTGTAGAAGAATCTCAAGGAATAACAACTACGTTGGAGCTTGTTGAGGGAATGCAATTTGATAGAGGATATCTCTCGGCATACATGATTACAGATCCAGAAAGAATGGAAGCAGTATTAGAAGAACCATACATCCTTATCACTGATAAGAAGATCAGTGCAGTAAGTGAAATACTACCAATTCTTGAGAGAGTTGTACAAACTGGTAAACCATTGGTAATAATAGCAGAAGATGTTGAAGGAGAAGCTCTTGCCACATTAGTAGTCAATAAACTACGTGGAGTATTACAATCCCTTGCTGTAAAAGCTCCTGGCTTTGGTGATCGTAGAAAGGCCATGCTTCAGGATATAGCCATATTAACTGGTGGCCAATTTATTTCTGAAGAGACTGGAATCAAACTTGAGAATGTAACCTTAGACATGCTCGGAAGAGCAGAAAAAGTAAGAGCTAATAAAGATAAGACCACCATTATTGGAGGAAAAGGGAACAAGAAAGACATCGAAGCTAGAATCGCTCAAATTAAGAAGCAATTAGAAGAGACCGATTCTGAATTTGACAGAGAGAAATTACAAGAAAGACTTGCAAAACTTGCTGGTGGAGTTGCTGTAATAAAAGTTGGAGCAGCTACCGAAGTAGAGCTTAAAGAGAAGAAGCATAGGATCGAAGATGCCTTATCCGCAACCAAGGCTGCTGTAGAAGAAGGTATCGTACCTGGAGGTGGCGTAGCCCTTATAAGAACAATAAAAGCTCTTGATGACATTAAAGTAGACAACGAGGATGAGAGAATAGGAATAGAAATTGTAAGAAGATCCTTGGATGTACCATTAAAGTTAATAGCAAACAATGCTGGTAAAGAAGGATCCATTATCGCAGAAAAGGTTAAAGAAATGGATGGCCCAATGGGATATGATGCTGCAAGAGACAGATTTGTAAACATGTTTGATGCTGGAATTGTAGATCCATGTAAAGTAACAAGATCTGCATTACAAAATGCTGCAAGTATAGCTGCATTAGTACTCACCACTGAAGGGCTTGTAGCTGAAAAACCAGAAAAAGAAAAACAAACACCTCCTCCACCACCCGAGTACTAATATCTAAAGAACTAGAAAACAAAAAGCCCCAAGGTAAAAACCTTGGGGCTTTTATTTTTTATTTGGTGGCCCTACGGGGATTCGAACCCCGGTTTTTGGGTTGAGAACCCAACGTCCTAGTCCACTAGACGATAGGGCCACTTATTTTTGGCTGGGGAGGATGGATTCGAACCATCCCTACCTGATCCAGAGTCAGGCGTCCTACCAGCTAGACGACTCCCCAACCTTTTAATCAACTTAGCTAAGTTTATATTATTAGATAAAATTGTATTTGTCAAGGTTAAGAGAAGCTATAAAAAAACCTTAAGCAGAAATTTTAAGAGAGATATTTTTAGCAAAAATACTATAAATCATCAAGTTTAATTGTTCACTCTTTTTATACTCAGCTAAATTAAAATCAGGTTCTCCGCAAACATCCACACCAATAACATTAAAATGAGAAAGAAAATTTAATAAATTCAAAAACTCATCAAGATTCATGTTGCCTTGCTCCCAGTTAGTACTTAAATATTTCTTGTCCAAAATATCTTTATCTATACTTATATAAATAGGCAACCTTCTTAATACGTCTTCCAAAATGCTAAACTTATTCACTATTATTAGTTTATTAGGCACCTTCATGGTATTATTATCGGAAGTAATTAAAAAAATTTTTTCAACTAAAGGAAGTTTTAGAACATCTCTTAACCAGGAGCCACAGCTAATATATCCATCAAAAGTGTTTTTAAAATCTAGATGATGATCTATTACAATAAAGTTAAACTTAACCTTAATATTCCTCACAAATAGATAGGTAAGATAATGAAAATCGCTTTTTCCTAAAAATTTAATTCCCTTTTCAGAACCAACAAACTTTCCAATTTCTTCTAACTTATCATATGAGCAAAGATACTTTACTTGAGTAAAAGCTCTTAAATCTATGATCTTTCCAAATTTTATAAGATTTCTCTGATTAAAATAGGTATCATCAAAACATAAAAAATAGGCAGGAAAATTTTCTTTATTATACATAATTTTCCTGCCCTCCTACTTGAACAAGTTCTTCTCTTTACATATAAAGAACCAAGAACAATCGCCACATAAGACCACCTTCCATATAAGGACATTTCCTACATATATCATCACAACTGTTTAGCACGAAGAAAACTTTTCCCTTCTCCAGAGCTTCCTTTATTTTATACATATTCTCTATAAAATCTCTTGAATATCCCTTTCCTTCAAAATGTAAAAGACAAAGTAAATGATGTCCCCTAATCTTCATTTTGAGCCACAACCGTGTACCAATCTTCTTTTTCTTTTACTTCTAACAATTTAAAACCACTTTCTCTTAAAGAGTTTAAAATCATGTCTAACTTTTCTTGTACAATTCCCGAAACAATATATATTCCATCTGTCTTCAAAACCCTTTTTACATTAGCATTTAGTTTTAAAATAATCTCGGCAATTAAATTTGCTACAACTATATCGTATTTTTCATTTATTCCATCTATTAGATCATTTTTCTGAAACTCCACTTCTACATGATTCCCTTCTGCATTTTTCTTTGCAACCTCTATAGCCTTTTCATCAATATCAACCCCTTTAACCTTATCTCCTCCAAGCTTTTTAGCAACAATAGAGAGAATTCCTGATCCAGTTCCTACATCTAAAACATCCATTCCCTCTTTTAGATATTTTTGAAGCATCTCAATACACATAATAGTAGTGGGATGATTTCCTGTTCCAAAAGCCATTCCAGGATCTATTCTAATGAGGATTCTATCTTCAACATTTCCTATTTCCTCCCAAGAGGGTAGAACTACAATTCTATCTAAATATATTGGCTTTGCATATTTCTTCCACTTATTAGTCCAGTCTTCTTCTCTAATAATCCTATACTCTATCTCCACCTTTGCTTCTCCAAATATCTCCTTAATTTTTGTTCTTATTTTATCAATTATTCTATCTATATCTACATTCCGATCAAAATAAGCTTTTATAAGAATATAATTTCTCTCTGAAAAACTTTTATCTATATAATCCCAAAGAATAGATTCATCAAAAAAGTTATCTTCTATAGCTATACCTATGGAATCTACATCCTCCAAAATAGCCACTATAGGCTCTTCTAATTCTTTTGCTGTTTTAAACATCAACTCAAAGTATTCCACTTTATCTTCTTAAACTCCTCTCAATTTCCATATAGAATTTACCTTTTGGAGTTACATTAATTTTATTTATCTTAAAATTTCCGAGTCCTTGGACTATTACCACATCTCCCTCCTCAAGCTCATAGTGAGTATCAGCTACTTTTTTTCCATTTACCGTAACAACGCCTGCCTTTATATAAGTTTGCATCTTACTTCTTGAAATTCCAAGAGCAGCACCACCAATAGAGTCTAACCTTTTAGAGCTTTCAGTAGTGCGTATGATTCTAGTAGCTTTTGAATAGGTTTTTAGTTGATCTAAGGTCAATAATTCAAAATTTATATTATTCTCCCCCAAAATCTTTTGAACCTCGAACAAAGTCTCGCTTGCCAGAACCATTTTTATTCCATCAGAATACCATATGTCACCTACCTTATCCAATAGAACATTTTTCTCAAAAATCTCTTTTAAAAAGGAGATGGACATCTTTTCTTCAGGATTTATACTTATACCTACTAAATATTTATTGTAATCAATGTATTCAATCAGTTCTATTTTATCTGAAATAAATCCTCTTTTTCTCTCTGCTCCATCTACACCACCATAAAGAGATGTGTATAATTCATTAGTAAAGTAACCACTTATTCTTTGGAAATAATATTGTTCTGTCAAACTTAAAAACCCAGTGACATATAATCCACCCTTCTGTGCTACTTTTTGAAATACATCATATAACTCTCTTACTTTCTCTTTAATCTTTTTATCCTTTATTTCTAAAAAAAGTTCATCAATCTTTTGTCCCATAGAGTCCTCCTTTTTTTGGTTTTATTATACAAGATTCTCTTTATAAAACCCAAAATTGCGTGTAAAATCTTTAAATAAAACAAAGAAAAAGAAAGGAGACTCTTACAGTATGAGAGTTGGGGTTCTTATTGGCGTAAAGTCAAGTGAAAAAGAAATTGCTTTAAAAACAGCTCGCAATATTATAAATGCCCTAAAGTTAAAGGGATATGATTATATTGAAATCCCTATCGATGAAAATGTGGTTGAAAATATTAAAAAATCAAAAATTGATGTGGCTATTATATCTGCTCATGGTAAATATGGAGAAGATGGAACTATTCAAGGATTACTTGAACTTTTAGGTATTCCTTACGTGGGATCCGGCGTCCTTGCAAGTGCTCTTGCTCTTGATAAAATGATGGCAAAAAAGATATTCACCTTCCATCAAATCCCAACTCCTAAATGGAAAGAGCTATCTAAGAAAGAAATTGAAACAAGAGATTTAAATGAAATTTTAAAAGACTTATCCTACCTTAAAAAACCGTGGATTATAAAACCTGCAACCCAGGGATCCACTATTGGTCTTTCATTAGTTAACCAAGAGGAAGAATTATTAAAAGGTATAGAACTTGCTTTTCAATACGATGAAAATATTATTGTGGAAGAATACATAAAAGGAATAGAAATTACTGCAGGAATTTATGATGTAAACAAGCCTATATGTTTACCCCTCATAGAGATCATACCTAAAACAGGATTTTACGATTATAAAACCAAATATACCCCAGGACTTTCAGATCATATAATTCCCGCAAGGCTACCTAAGGAAGTCTATGAAAAAGCCCAAGGGCTTGGCATATTAGCTCACCAAGCCCTCGGATGTAGACACCTCTCAAGAGTAGATATGATCGTAGAAGAAAACACAAACAATATCTACGTCTTAGAAGTAAACACCATTCCTGGAATGACAGAAACAAGCCTATACCCAGAAGCTGCAAAAGCTTTTGGTATAGAATTTCCTGACCTTATAGATAATTTCATAAAAGCAACCCTTAAAGTCATATAAATGAATTATCTTTTTTTACTGACCTTAGGCTTTGCAGTCATAATCTTCCAGAATAAGCATTGCTCTGGAATAATAGGACGCCCTGCTCTTCTTCTCCTATAAGCGTAGATACCAAAAGCAATTAAAAGTAAAGAAACAGTCTGAGAACCTGTTAAATAAAGGAAATTACGGGGATTATCTCTAAAGATTTCTACAAGGAAAAAAGCAAAAGAATAGTAAATAAAGAAATTAGTTGCTACTTCTCCGTCAAAGGTCTTTCTACTTTTAACTCTCAAAAGATATATAAACACAATAAGAAAAGCTATTGTATAGTAAAGTTCTGTTGCATGTCTATATCCATAAACATTTGGAAACTTTACTCCCCAAAGGAGAGGAGTCTCATACCCATAACAACAACCATTAAGAAAACATCCAATTCTACCTATAGCACTTCCTATAGCAACAGCAGGGGCTAATATGTCTAAAAACTTCCAATAATCAATCTTATACCTTTTCAAATAAAGCAAAACTACAACTAATGCTACAAGGAACCCTCCAAAAAATATTAATCCGCCATCCCATAGATGCAAGATAGTGATAGGATTAGTTTTATAAGCATTCCAGTACTTAATTACATAGACCGCTCTTGCTCCTATTATGGAGGAGATTATGCTCCATACCGCCACATTGAGCACATGATCTGGATTAATATTCTCCCTTTTAGCCCATCTCATAGCAAGGAGTATACCGATGAGAAAACCAAGAGCCACAAATGTTCCCCATGAGTAAATAACAATTGGTCCTATTTTGTACTTCAAAAACTGGAATTGTGGAATTGTAAGTAATTTTGGATACATCTCTTCTCTCTACCTCCTTCTCACTTTATTAGTTTAAAAAATACTAATACCCCTCCTAAGCTAATAAAAAGGTCTGCCAAATTAAAAACAAAAAAGTTCCTCAGATGAATAAAGTCTATCACATATCCATAAAAAACTCTATCATATAAATTCCCAAGAAGTCCACCTAAAATAAAAGCAAGTCCTATAAATCCAAATTTTCTATACAAAAGAACAAGGACAATTAGAGCTAAAAAATTAAAGATTAAAATGATTTTTCGTGCAATATCAATTCCAAAAGCAACACCATAGTTATGAGTAAGGTAAAAATTCAAGAAAAAATCAATATTTAATCTGCTAAAGTAGCCTCTTTCTGCGAGCTCTTTAGTGATCCTGTCTAAGAGAAAAATCAAAAGAACTAACAAGTATTTCATAAGTAGTAAAGAAGAGCTATTTCCCCACAGTCAGGGAATTTTGGGCATTTAACACAGTCACTCCATACCTTAAAAGGTAATGTTCTTTTGTCTACTTCAACAAAACCAAGTTTTTTAAAATACTCTGGAATATAGGTTAAAGCAAGTACTCTTTTTAGGCCTAAAAATTTAGCTTCTCTCAAACATGTATCTACAAGCTTCTTCCCATATCCCCTACCTCTATACTCATCTTTTACAATGACCGATCTTACTTCACCCAAATCTTCCCATATAATATGCAGAGCGGATGTTCCAACTACCTTTCCATCAATAACAAGAATGTAAAAATCCCTAATATTTTCATAAAGATCACTTAAGGATCTGGGAAGAAGCAGACCTTTTTCTGCGAATTCATTGATTATTTTATGAATTTCGGGTATGTCTTCTATCTTTGCTTTTCTTATCATATCTTTACCTCCGGTATAAAGGACTCAACAAATTCATTGGGATCAAAAGGCTTCAAATCATCCAACTCCTCACCAATGGTAACCAGCTTTACAGGTATATTAAATCTTTTTATCACGTTAAATATCACTCCTCCTTTAGCAGTTCCATCTAACTTAGTGAGTACAGCTCCTGTTAAGTTTACTGCATTATGAAAAATCTCTACCTGTCTTACCACATTTTGTCCTAAGGTAGCATCTATCACTACAAGATTCTCTGAGGGGGGATATCCTAAGGTTTTTTCCACTATTTTCTCTATCTTTTTAAGTTCCTCAACCAGATTACTTTTGGTATGCATTCTACCAGCAGTATCCACAAGAAGAACATCTTTATTTCTTGCCTTTGCAGCTTCAATAGCATTAAAAACCACTGCTCCAGGATCAGCACCCTCTTTTTGAGCTACAACATCTACTCCTACTCTCTCACCCCATCTTTTTATTTGATCAATAGCAGCAGCTCTAAAGGTGTCAGCAGCAGCTATAATAGGAAAATAGCCCAAGTTCTTAAGATAATATGCAAATTTACCCACAGTACTTGTCTTTCCTGTACCATTTACTCCTATGAAAATCACTACATTCAACCTATTATCATAAAGCCTTAGCTTATAGTCTAACCCATCCAATATACTTTTGAAGAAATCAAATAGAAAATCTCTAAGCTCTTGCATATCTGATATCTTTCTTTTCTTTATTTCGCCTATTATCTCATTAGTAAGTTCTATCCCTAAATCGCTCTGAATAAGTTCCATTTCAAGTTCATCTAAAAGTTCCGTATCAACTCTTGAAAATTTAAAAATATTTTGCAGTCTTTCTGCAAATCCTTTTATTTTTGGCAATCTATCCCAGAAACTCAATTTCATACCTCCTCTTTTACCTTCCAAGATAAAACTTGAGATGCTCCCTTTTCATTCAAAGTTACTCCATATATTATATCTGCATGCTGCATCAAGACAGGATTATGACTAATAAGAATGAACTGATTTCTATCACTAAGCTCCTTTATCTTCTTTCCCAAAATTTGAGCATTCTGATTATCTAAAGCCGCATCTATCTCGTCCCAAAAACAAAAGTTTACAGGAGCAAGTTCTACAGCCGATAAAAGGAGTACAATCCCTACTATACTCTTTTCACCACCTGAAAGCATCAACAAACTTTTCCAATTCTTTTTCTGAGAAGAAATTTTTAACTTTACTTCTGAATCAAGGACCTCCTTCTCATTTTCAATTAACAAATCAAACTCCGCATTTGGAAAGAATAATTTCCAATTGTTTTTAGCCCTATCTCTGAATGAACTAAAAGCGTTTAAAAATCTTCTTTCTGCTTCTTCCCTTGTATCTTTTATAATCTTTTTTAATGAATTAATAGAACCTTCAATATCTTCTATCTGGAAAAGAAGAGATTTATATTTTGACTCCTCTTCTTTCAACTTAGTCTCAGCAAGGAAATTTATTGGACCCAAAGATTCCATCTCTTGAATTATTTCTGATTCCAATTTCTTTAATTCCTCTTCAGAAAGATTTATCTTCACATCTAATCCATCTTTATAGTTTTTATCATACTCCATTTCTAATTCTTTGATCCTTTCTTGTAAATCTCTTTTTCTCTCCTCAAGAATCACAAGTTCTTCTCTCAATTTTTGCCATTCTCTCTCAAGCCTTTTTATCTCGTTCTTAATTCTTTCCCCTTCTTCAAGAAATTTTTTATTTTCAATTACAAAATTTTCTTTCTCACTATTTATTTTCTCATATTCATCTTTGCACTCATCCAAAGCCTTCTCCAACAAAATTAGTTCATCTCTAACTCTCTTCTCTTCTTCTTCTAAATCTTCTAATCTTTCTTTTAAGCCATTAAGATTTTCCTTAACTAATGTTAAATCTTTTTCAACCTCAATTTTTCTAATTCTCTTTTCGTCATAACTTTTCCTGAGATTTTCAACTTCCAACTTTTCTTTCTCAATTTCCTTGAGTAGGGAATCAAATTCTCTTAAGACAATCCTTCCCTCTTTAAGATAATCCTCATATAAATTAATTTTCTTTTCAAGTTCCACAAGAGCCTTCTCTTTTTCATTTATTTTATTTTCTATTCTTAACATTAAACTTTCTAACTTTTGCTTTAGCTTCCTATTTTTCTCAATGCTAATTCCTAATTCTTCTATATCCCTCTTTAAAAAGTTATTTGCCTCAGTATAATCTCTTATTTTCTCCTCAGCATCAAGGATCGCTCTCTCCGTATTAAGAGCCACTTCAACTCCAAACCTAACTCCTCCACTTATAGTCCCTGAAGGATGAAATACCTCCCCTTGAACAGTAACAATCCTCCAGCCTTCCCAAAGAAGATTCTTATAATTTGAGGCTGTCTGAAAATCTGTAAAGATTAATACATTCCCTAACACATTTTTGATTAATCTATCATATTTGGGATCATATTCAATCACATCTATGGCTCTTACAACATTAGAAATTTCTTGAGGGATTTCTCTTATTCTTTCATCTCTACATAAGGTAAGAGGTCTAAAAGTGGCCCAGCCAAGTTTTCTCTCTTTTAAATAGCCTATCAATTCTCTTGCAGTATTTTCATCGTCAACAACGATGTCGTATATAGTATTCCCCAAAAAGTTATATAGAGCCACCATGTATTCCTTAGGTATATTTATGAGATTTTTTAAGATATCATGAATTTTGTCCTTTTTATATACTAACAGTTCTCTAACTCCACGGGGGAGATTCTCAAGAGTGGCTTCTTTTAACTCGGCAAGAATATTGTTGAGCTTTAGTATCTCTATTCTATTCTTTTCATAAGTATCTTCTTTCTTTTTCAAAATCTTACTTTCCTCTAAAAGTTTACTTTCTATCTCTTCCCTATACCTTTCTAAAGTCTCAAGTTTCTTCCTATATTTAACAATAAAGTTTTCCAATTTCTCCTTTACGAACTTTAATTCTTCAATATCTGGCTGATCTTTCAAAACCTCAAAGGATTTTACTTTATCCTCTATCTTTCCTTTTTTTACAATAAGATCTTGAAGATAATCTTCCTTCTTCTTAAGCTCTATCTCAATTTTTGAAAACTCATCATGATTAAAATCCTGAAAAAGATTTCCAATCTCTTCTTCTCTCTTTTTTAATTCCAAGATTTTATCTTTTAAAAGAATTTTTTCCTTCTCAATATTCTTTAGATTCTCAACAAGAATTTTTTTCTTTTCAACATAGATGTTCTCCCTTAGGCTAAGGTCGTATATTCTTTGATCTATGCTCTTTAAAACTTCTTCCAAGCTTGATACCTTTTCCACTAATTTTTCATACCCTTTATTAAGATTTTCTCTTTTAGCTAAATTTTCAGAGATTAATTCGTTCAGTTCCAAAAGTCTTTTTTCAGCTTTTTCTTTTTCTATTAAGTACTTCTCAATATTTTCCTTTATCTTTCTCAAATTAATAAAAGCTAAAGTTTTTCTCACATCTTCCAACTTATTTTTCAATTCATTATATCTTTCAGCAATTCTTACCTCCGCCCTTAACTCCTCAATTACCCCTAAAAGCTCTTTTCGTTTTTCCTCCAGCTCTTGCCATTTGCTTTCGATTACTTCTAATTTAAGCAACAACTCTTTCACCTTTTCATGATATCCAGAAATACCTGCAATATTTTCTATCAATTCTCTTATTCTTCCATTTTCCTTTAAAATTAACTCGTCGATCTCTCCCTGACCTAAAAAAACAAAACTATACTTACCAAGCCCAAAATTATTAAGGAAAAACTGTACATCTTTTAACCTAACCCCTTTACCATTTAGATAATACTCGCTATCCTCATCCCTATACAGCTTCCTACTAATAAAATAATCTTCGTTGAAAATATTTAGACAGAGTTCTACTTTTGCATAGTTAGCCTTAGAATAAAACCTATTTCCTCCAAATATAATCTCGTCAGTTTTTTCTGCCCTTAGCGCCTTTATTCTTTGCTCACCAAGCACCCACCGAATAGCATCCAGTATATTACTCTTACCACTCCCATTAGGACCTGTAATAACAGTGAATTTCTGAGAAAAAGGAATTTTATTATTTCCAATAAAAGATTTAAAATTAGTAAGTTCTAAACTCTTAAGATAGATCATTTTTTATCTTCTCCAAAGCTTTTTGGGCTGCCTTAATTTCTGCTTCTCTTTTATTTTTTCCTTCTCCTTCTGATATCTTCTCATCATCAATCCATAATTCCACATAAAAGGTCTTGTCATGTTCAGGTCCTACTTCTCGAGACACGATATATTGAGGCTTTTTACCCTCTTTTTGAAGATAAGTCTGTAAAAGATTTTTCCAGTCAACCTCCATCTCTATACTTTCTATCTCTTCTTTAAAAATTTCCTCCACAAAATTTTTGGTATACTCATATCCTTTATCCAAATAGAGAGCTCCAATAAAAGCCTCAAAAAGATCACTTAGAATCGAAATTTTATCTCTTCCACCTTGTTTTTCTTCTCCTACCCCTAACAAAATCAATTCTCCAAGATCAAGGCTTTTTGCCTTTTTATATAGAGTCTCTTCTTTCACAAGATAAATTCTCTTTTGAGTTAAAAATCCCTCTGATGCCTCTCTATATCTTTGAAATAGAATTTCGGTAATTATCATATTTAAAACTGCGTCTCCAAGAAACTCAAGCCTTTGATTATCCTGTTTGAAATTAGGATTTTCATGCTTAAAAGAAGGGTGAGTCAAGGCCTCTATTAATAAGTCTTTGTCATTAAAAGAAACCCTAGTTTTCTCCTTTACTCTTTCTACTATATCTTCTACTTTTACATTTCTTATATTCCTGTCTCTCATCCTTCATACTTCTTAAATATAAGCGTAGCGTTTTGCCCTCCAAAACCAAAGGAGTTTTTTAAAGCATATTTTATATCCCATTTACGTGCTACATTAGGTACATAATCTAAATCACATTCTGGATCTTTCTCCTCATAATTTATAGTAGGATGAATTATACCCTCATATATGGACAATACTGTAGCTATAGACTCTACAGAAGCTGCTGCTCCAAGGAGATGTCCAACCATAGATTTGGTTGAGCTTACAGGGATTTTATATGCATACTCTCCAAAAACCTTCTTTATAGCAAGAGTCTCAATTTTATCATTTAATTTTGTAGAAGTCCCATGAGCATTTATATAATTAATATCTTCTGGATTTATACCTGCATCTTTAATCGCTCTTTTCATAGACAAAATTGCACCATTCCCCTCGGGATCTGGAGCAGTAATATGATATGCATCATCCGACGCACCAAAACCAACTATTTCTGCATAAATTCTTGCACCTCTATTTATAGCATGATTAAGTTCCTCAAGAATAAGAATTCCTGCTCCCTCTCCCATGACAAAGCCATCTCTCTTTGCATCAAAAGGTCTGCTTGCCTTTTCTGGCTCATCGTTTCGAGTAGATAAAGCTTGAAGAGCACAAAAACCAGCAATTCCCATTGGAGTTATGGAAGCTTCGCTTCCTCCAACAATAGCAAAATCCGCTTCTCCTGTAGAGACTAATCTATAGCCAATACCAATAGCATGAGCAGAAGAGGCGCAAGCAGAAACAGGAGAATAATTAGGCCCCTTAAATCCAAAGAAGATAGAAATATTTCCAGAGGCTATATTTATGATAACCATAGGTATTAGAAAAGGACTAATCCTATTTGGTCCCTTTTCAAATAAGGATCTAAATTGATTCTCTAAGGTCTCAAAACCACCTATTCCAGATGTAACAATAACAGCAGTATTTTCCTTCTCCTCTTCTGTAGGATTCCATCCTGAGTCTTCAAGAGCAAGCCTTGTAGCAGCAATAGCAAATTGGGAAAATCTATCAAGTCTTCTTGCTTCTCTTTTATCTATGAACTCCTCAGGGTTAAAATCTTTTACTTCACCTGCAATTTTTGTAGGAAAATCATCAGTTGGGAATTTTGAGATAAAAGAAATTCCTGATTTCCCTTTCTTAATATTCTCCCAAAAAACATCTTTTCCAATTCCAACAGGAGAAATAACACCTAAACCTGTAATCGCAACTCTTCTCCTCATTAAACGAAATACCCCCTTTAAAAATAAGGGTACTGGATTTTTACCAGTACCCTTTTACGAATATTATAGCCTCTTTTCTATATACCTTACTACATCACCCACAGTCTTAAAATTTTCAGCTTCTTCATCTTGCACATCAATACCAAACTCTTCTTCTAATGCCATTATTAGCTCTACTGCATCCAAAGAGTCGGCTCCTAAATCTTCTTGAATATTTGAGTCCATAGTAACAAGATTCTCATCTACTCTAAGTTGATCCACAATTATTTTTTTGACTTTTTCAAAAATGGTGCTCTCATCCATTTATCCCTTCACCTCCTTCCTATGTTAACTTTATAGAAAATACTAAATAGAAAGTCCTCCGTCAATACTTAAAACTACTCCAGTTATATACCCTGCCTCATCGGATGCAAGAAACTTTACAGCACTTGCCACATCTTTAGGATCTCCAAATCTTCCCATAGGTATTTCTTCCAGGGCTTTTTTCTTCATCTCCTCAGACAAAACCTCAGTCATATCTGTCAAAATAAATCCTGGTGCAACCGCATTTACTGTTATCCCTCTTGAAGCAACCTCCTTTGCCACAGCCTTTGTAAAGCCTATTATACCTGCCTTAGCAGCAGCATAATTTGCTTGACCTATATTCCCTCTCAAACCTATTACTGATGAAATATTTATTATTCTACCGTATCTTTGTTTCAACATGATCTTCACTGCCGACCTTGTACAGTAAAAAACACCTTTCAAATTTGTATTTATCACCTGATCCCACTCTTCACTCTTCATTCTTATTAGTAAATTGTCTCTTGTTATTCCTGCATTGTTAACTAATATATCTAACCTTCCCCATTTTTCAAGTACAAAATTGAACATCTTATCAACTTCTTCTTCTATACTAACGTCAGCTTTAAATACCTCTCCCTCACCACCTATCTTCTTTACTTCCTCTAAAGTCTCCATAGCTGCTTTTTCATTACCCTTATAGTTTATTAAAACTTTTGCCCCCTCTTTTGCAAAAGAGAGCACAATAGCCCTTCCTATTCCTCTACTACCTCCTGTAACTAAAGCTACTCTATCTTTCAACATATTATAACTCCCCCCTTATTTTCTCAAGATCCTCTACCTTTTCTACGCCTAAAACTTTTACATTGAAATCTATCTTTTTTATCAATCCCTGAAGAACTTTTCCAGGACCAACCTCTATAAAAATCCTCTCTCCCAAGTCAGTAAGCTTATTAATGGCATCTATCCATCTTACTGAAGATGTAAATTGTTTAACAAGTATTTCTTTTGCTTCTTCTTTACTCTTAACCACGTCACCAGTAGTGCTACTTACAATATAAGTTTTAGGATCACTAAATTCTATGTTTTCTAAATAACTTTTAAAAATTTCTTCAGCCTCTCTCATTAATGGTGAATGAAAAGGACCACTCACAGAAAGAGGCACAACCTTTTTTACCTTATTCTTCATCTTCGAATACCATATCTCAAAGGCTTCTTTTTTCCCAGACAATACCAACTGTGATGGTGCATTATAATTCGCAGCCCATAAAGGTATCTCTTCTTTTTGCAATTCCATAAGACTCTCTTCTATCTCACTTAAATCTCCTATTACCGCCCACATTCCCCCATCTACTCTCTCAGCCACACTGCTCATAACCTCAGCTCTCTTTTTTATAAGCTTTAATCCAGTTTCAAAATTAAAAACCTTACCTGCATAAAATGCAGAATACTCTCCTAAACTATGGCCAACTAAATATTTAGGAATTACACCATTTTCCATAAGATAATCAGATAAAATTGCACTAACAATAAAAATCCCTGGCTGAGATATTCTTGTATCTCTCAAAACATCCTCAGGACCCTCTTGCACTTTTTTAATAAAATCTTCTCCTACTACCTCTTTAACTCTTTCAAAGTAATCTTTAAATTCTTCCTTATCTAAAAATTCTGAGAACATACCTACATATTGAGAACCTTGTCCTGGAAAAACAAATACACTCATAACCTCACCCTCAATAAAATTTAAATTTCCTTCCACCTCATTACGGCTGAACCCCAGGATAATCCAGCTCCAAAACCTACCAACGCTACAATATCCCCATCTTTTAATTTTTTCTCCTTTATTAGCTCCTCCAAAGCAAGAGGAATAGAAGCGGTAGAAGTATTTCCATATTTTTGTAGATTAATAGCCACCTTATCAAGGGGTATACCTAATCTTTCTGCACCAGCTTCAATTATTCTTATATTTGCTTGATGAGGAACAAGCCAATTAAGATCTTTTGAACTCAAACCTGCTTTTGATAGCGCTTCCTCAGTAACCTCACCTATTACTCTTACAGAAAATTTAAATACTTCTCTTCCATTCATTTTTATATAATGAAGCTTATTCTTAAGTACCTCTTCAGAACAAGGATATTTAGCACAACCCCCAGGAATAGCTAAAAGATCTGCTCCAGACCCATCTAAATGAAGACTCCAAGAAAGTAAACCATAATTATCTCCGACCTCTCTTAAAATTACTGCTCCCGCACCATCTCCAAAAAGAACACATGTGTTTCTATCTTCCCAATCAATAAAACGTGAAAGGACTTCTGTACCTATCACTAATACAGTTTTTACATCTCCCGTTCTTATGAATTGAGCACCAGTTATTACCGAAGATACAAACCCTGTGCATGCACTCAAGAGATCAAACCCACCAGCATTTTTTGCTCCTATTTTGTTCTGAATTATAGCAGCCATAGAAGGAAAAACCATTTCAAGTGAGGCAGAAGTTACAATAATCAAATCTATTTCCTCTGGTGATATCTTTGCCATTTCTATAGCTTTTAACGCTGCTTCTGCTCCTAAATCTGAAGGAGTTGTCTTATTATCTGCAATTCGCCTTTCTTTTATTCCCGTCCTTGTTGTGATCCATTCATCAGATGTATCTACCATTTTTTCAAGGTCAAAATTAGTTAAAACACGAGAGGGAACTGCCGTCCCAATTCCTATTATCCCTACACCCATTTTCAAATCTCCTTAAAAAATTATTCTTCCTTTTCTGACTTTACAGCTATAACTTCCCTTCCCTCATAATACCCGCAAAAGGGGCATACCCTATGAGGTCTAATTTTCTTATGACAGTGAGGACACTCTACAAGAGCCACGCCACTAAGTTTATACCTTACCCATCTTCTATCTCTTCTTGTAGTTGAAAGTTTTTTCTTTGGAAGTCCCATTACCTATTTCCCTCCTTTTTATCCATAAACTTCATTAATGGCTCCCACCTAGGGTCAACTTGTATCTTCTTTGAGCACTCGCATTCACCTAAATTTAAATCTTGACCACAAACAGGACACAAACCTTTACAATCTGGACGGCAGAGAGGCTTAACTGGAATATTCAATCTTATAATATCTTCCACCAAGGGATCTAAAAATAAACTTTCTTTTTCAAGAACAAACTTAAAATCCTCATCTTTAAGTTCTATAATTTCTCCAGGGCTAATATTTCTTTGTATAGGAATATCCCATAAATATATCTCCTGAATCTTTGCCTCAAGCTCATAAGGAAATTCTCTTAAACACCTACTACATACAAGTTTAATTTTTGTTTTTAAAGACCCTTTTATTAAAACCTCTTTTCCCAAATTCACTAATTTTAGCTTTACATGTACAGGTTCTATAAAAGAAATATCTTCACAATGGGGAATAAAATCCTCCTCAAAATGAAAAACCTTTCCTACTTCTGAATGTAAATCAGCAAGATAAATTTCCACTATATCACCTTCTTAATTATTTTTTCACCTACTACTCTTACTGTTTCCCTTGCAATCATTAATTCCTCATTGGTAGGTATAACCCAAACTTCCACCTTAGAATCAGGAGCACTAATTCTTAACTCCTCTCCTTTAACTTTATTCTTCTCAGGATCAAGCTTTATACCAAGATGCTCTAAACCACTACATATTAAACTTCTCTCCAAAGGTCCCCTTTCTCCAACGCCTGCTGTAAACACTAGCACGTCAAGTCCACCAAGAATTGCATAATAGGCACCAATATACTTCTTTACCCTATAAGCAAAAACTTTTAAGGCCAATTCAGCCCTCTTATTGCCTTTTTCAGCCGCCTCACCCACATCCCTAAAATCACTACTTACTCCGGATATTCCTAAAATACCACTTTTCTTATTTAAAATTTCATCTATCTGTTTTGGAGTTAAATTTTCTTTTTCCATTAACAAAATAGGGATAGCAGGATCAATGTCTCCACATCTCGTTCCCATTACAAGTCCTTCTAACGGGGTATATCCCATGCTGGTATCAATAGATTTACCATTTTTAATAGCAGTTATACTTGCTCCATTTCCCAAGTGACAAGAGATAATTTTTAGCTCTTCCACAGGTCTTCCTATTAGTTCTGCTACTCTTCTTGATACATAGTAATGCGAAGTACCATGAAAACCATATCTTCTTATCTTATATTTTTCATACCACTCATAAGGTAAAGCATAAATATATGCTTCTTCAGGCATGGTTTGGTGAAAAGATGTATCAAATACAAGAACCTGTGGGACCCCTGGCATCAATTCTGAACATGCATCAACTCCTTGAAGATTATAAGGATTATGCAAAGGTGCCAAATCAAGTATCCCTTTAAAGATACTATATACTTCATCATTCACAAGAACAGACTCTACAAATTTATCCCCTCCATGTACTACTCTATGCCCTACCGCATCAATCTCATTTAAAGATTGTAAAACCCCATTGTTCTTGTCTACTAATAATTTGAAAATTTCTTCAATAGCTTTTTTATGAGTAGGTAAAGGAATTTCGAAAACTTTTTTCGCCTCTGAACCCCTTTGATAAACTATCCTTGAGCCTTCAAGCCCTATCCTTTCTGCAAGCCCCTTCGCTAACACACTCTCATTCTTCATGTCAAAAACCTGATATTTAACTGATGAACTTCCACAGTTCAAAACAAGTACCTTCATAGCTACCTCCTTTTCTACCTTGAAATTCTCCACGTAATTATACTATGGTGATATTTTTTTAACAACATTTGGAAGAGTTTTTAATAATTTATTAAATTTTACGTATATGCACTACCGGTATATTGTTTTTTCTAAATATCTCGTTTACAAAAGTAAGATCCTCGGTCTCTAATCTAAGAACTAAATAACCATAATCTTCCGTGTCTTCCGCTGGAAAAGTAGCCATACTCATTATGTTTATATTCTCCTTAGCTATAAGGCTTACAATATGAGCTATCTCGCCAGGAGTATTTTTTATTCTTAAAGTATATCTTAACCCCTTCTTCCCATTACCAAGCATCTCAATGAACGCTCTAAAAATATCACTTTCAGTTATTATACCTACCACCTCATCATTTTCAATAACCGGCAAAGCACTTATCTTGTTATTTCTCATAATTAAAGCTGCTTCCTCGATAGGAGCATCAGCATCAACAGTAATAGGATTAGGGGTCATGGCATCTTTTACTTTCAACTTCTCTAATAAATAATTTATTTCAAAAATACTTAAAGAAGTAGCCTGAGAGGGAGAGACTGATCTTAAATCCCTCTCGGTAACAATTCCCACAAGCTTCCCCTTCTCCATCACAAGCAGTCTTCTCACTTGAGAATCCTGCATAATCTTCCATGCTTCCAAAATAGATGTCTCTGGAGAAACACTTATAGGATTTTTTGTCATTCTCATTCTAACAAGCATTTTAAATCAACCTCCTAAATAGGCCTTCTTAACAGCCTCATTATTGGCAACTTCCTGAGTAGTCCCAGAAAGCACTATTTTTCCGGTCTCCATTACATAAACCCTATGGGCTATGGAAAAGGCCATATTAGCGTTTTGTTCAACCAAAAGCAAAGTTCTTTTTTCTTCATTTATCTTCTTTAAAACAGAAAAGATTTCCTGAACAAGGAGAGGAGCAAGTCCCATGGAAGGTTCATCAAGAAGAAGAAGTCTTGCATTGGACATTAACGCCCTCCCTATTGCAAGCATTTGTTGTTCTCCACCACTTAGTGTTCCGGCAAGCTGTTTTTCCCTTTCCTTAAGTCTTGGGAATAAAGAATAAACAAAATCAAGATTATTTTTGATTATATTCTTGTCCTTTATTAGAAACGCTCCCATCTCCAAATTTTCCCTAACAGTCATATTAGGAAAAACTCTTCTTCCCTCAGGAACATGAGCTATTCCAAGAGAAGCTACTCTATGAGTAGGAACCTTAGTTAGATTTATTTCATAAAAGAAAATATCTCCTTTAACAATAGGCGTAAGGCGGAATATGGACCTTAAAGTAGTGGTCTTTCCCGCTCCATTTGCTCCTACAAGAGCTACCACTTCTCCTTCGTTTACATCAATATTTATACCTTGAAGAGCCTTTATTCCACCATAATAAACATGAAGATCTCTAATGGATAACACCTTTTACCTCCTTACCTAAATAAGCTTCAATCACTCGAGGATCATTTCTTACTTTTTCTGGATTTCCCTCTGCTATTTTCATTCCAAAATCAAGTACAATAATCCTTTTACAGATATTCATGACTACTTCCATATGGTGCTCTATTAATAAGACTGTTAAATCAAATTTGTCTCTAATAGTTGCTATCAAATCCACAAGCTCTAAAGATTCGTTTAGGTTCATTCCTGCTGCAGGCTCGTCTAAGAGAAGAAGAGTAGGATTTGTAGCCAATGCTCTTGCAATCTCAAGTTTTCTTTGCTCACCATAGGGTAAATTTTCTGCAGTATCATTCTTTCTCCTATACAATCCAAAAAACTCCAGGATTTCTTCTGCCCTTTCTTTTTGAAGACTTTCTTCTACGCTATATCTTTTGTTTTGTAAAATAGCATCCAGCATATGAGCATTGTATACTTTATGCATAGCTATCATGACATTTTCCATAACCGAAAGTTTCTTAAACAATCTCGGATTTTGGAAGGTTCTTGCTATACCTAACCTAGTAATTTGATAAGGTTTAAGTCCCACTATATTTTTTCCATTAAATATTATCTCCCCTTTTAAAGGAAGATAAAAGCCAGTGATTAAATTAAAAACCGTAGTTTTCCCTGCCCCATTAGGACCTATTATTCCTAAGATCTCATTCTTATGGAGTTCAAAAGATAAGTCTGAAACTGCCATTAATCCTCCAAAAGCACAAGAAAGATTTTTTACTTCAAGGATTTTCATCTTACATTCCCTATCCTTTTATTTAATTTTCTCACAATACTACCCAATGATATTTCCTTATTCCCCATGAGACCTGTGGGTCTAATAAGCATTAAAACAATCAAAGTCAAAGAATAAATAATTAACCTTAAGCTTGAAAATCCTCTTAAAGCTTCAGGAAGTACTGTTAAAACAAAAGCTCCTATAATAGAGCCTGTTAAACTTCCAAGTCCCCCAAGAACTATCATAAGCAAAATTTCAACTGATCTCATAAAGGTGAAACTTGCAGGATGAAGAAGCATTAAATAATGTCCAAAAAGACCCCCTGCTACACCAGCAAAAAATGCTCCAATGGAAAAGGCAAGAACCTTATAATAAGTTGTATTTACTCCCATAGCCTCGGATGCGGTTTCATCTTCCCTAATAGATATTATGGCACGACCATGAGATGAATTTATCATCCTGTATAAAACAATAAAACAAATAAAAGCCCAGAACATCACCCAAACGCTATTAGTGAGCTGAGGAATGCCAGGAAAACCTCTAGCACCTCCCACTACATCCATATTGTAAATTATTACCCTTATTATTTCTCCAAATCCTAAGGTTGCAATGGCAAGATAATCTCCTTTTAACCTCAAAGTAGGAATACCAATTATAATTCCTAATAATGCTGAGAAAAGTCCTCCTGCAATAAGAAAAATAAAAAAGGCTATATTTTTACTAATACTTTCAGGCATAAAACTTAAAAGTTTTATAATCTTGTCTCCATGATAAATGGTCAAAGCAGCTGATAAATATCCACCTGCAGCCATAAAACCTGCATGTCCTATAGAAAATTGCCCCGTAAAACCATTAATAAGGTTCAAACTCATAGCAAGGATAGAGTTAATTCCCCAAAAAATGAGAATTTGATAAAAATAAGGATTAAGCCCTTGGCTAAGCCTTGCAAGGACTAATAAAATTATAAGAGCAATTAAAGTAAGAATATTCCTTTTCATTATACCTTTTCCCTCATATATTTTCCTAATATTCCCGTAGGCTTAATTAAAAGAATGATTATCAGTATTACAAAGGCAACTGCATCCCTTATAGTGGAGGATATAAAACCCGATACCAAAACTTCAGCAATTCCCATTATAAATCCTCCCAACATAGCTCCTGGGATAATTCCAATACCACCTAAAACAGCAGCTACAAAAGCTTTTAAACCAGGCATAACTCCCATATAAGGCTCAATCTTATTAAAGTACATCCCTACTAGAACACCACCTGCTGCAGCAAGAGCAGAGCCCAAAGCAAAAGTGAAACTTATAACATTATCTATATTTACACCAAGCATCTGTGCCATTTCTTTATCTTGAGAAACTGCCCTCATGGCTCTACCAATTTTTGTCTTATTCACAATAAATTGTAAAAACAGCATGAGTAAGATCGAAACAGAAAGAATAATTATTTGCTTGTTAGTAATTATAAGTTCACCTATAAAATAAATTTCGGTAGGAATTTTTTGAGGAAAAGCTCGAGGAGTTGCTCCAACCAAAAGAACCATTATATTTTCAAGAAAAAAAGATACTCCTATTGCAGTTATCAAAAGAGAAATTCTTGGAGCATTTCTTAAAGGCTTGTAAGCTAATTTCTCAACTAAGATACCAATAACTGCAGTAAGCAACATGGCCACTATTAAGCCGAACGCAAAAGGCATATTCCAGCTTCCAAGAGCAAAAAACCCAATAAAAGCTCCAAGCATGTATATATCCCCATGGGCAAAATTTATCAGCCTTAGTATCCCATATACCATAGTGTAACCCAAAGCTATTAGGGCATATATACTACCCAAAGATATTCCATTTATAATCTGCTGTAATATATTTTCAAGCATATTTTCCTATTTAGCCTTTCTAATCAAGATTAAATTATACATAAAAGGGGGGATATTTTCTATCCCCCCATACCTTATTAAGGTTTTACAGTGGTATAGTAGACTACCTTTCCACCCTTAATTTGAAGTATAAATGCGCTCTTTATAGCATTTCTGTTAGCATCAAAGGTCATACTTCCAGTTACCCCTCTAAAGGTCTTCATAGAAGCCAAAGCTTCTTTTATCTTTACAGGATCAGTTGTTCCTGCTTTCTTAATACCCTCTAATAAGAACTTCATAGCATCATATTTAAGAGCTGCAAGAGCATCAGGAGCCATTCCATATTTCTTTGTATAGTTCTTCACAAAAGTTTGAACCAAAAGATCTTTTGCGTCTGGAGTGAAGTGGTTTGTATAGAAACACCCTTCGGCTGCTTTTGCTGCTTGTTTCAAAAGTTCTGGAGAATCCCAACCATCACCACCACCAAAAGGTACTGTAATACCAAGCTCTCTTGCCTGGTTTAAAATAGGAGCTACATCAGAATAGTATCCTGGAACAAAGACAAAATCAGGCTTTGAAGCTTTAATTTTAGTAAGCTGTGCCCTAAAATCAGTGTCTCCTTCAGAATAGGATTCGTCTGCTACAATTTTTCCTCCAAGAGCAACATATTTTTTCTTGAAAGAATCGGCAAGACCTTTACTATAATCGCTGGTTACAGCAGTAAGTACTGCAGCTGTTTTGGCTTTTAAGTTTTTATATGCAAAATTAGCCATTACTTCACCTTGGAAATCATCTAAGAAGCATACCCTGAAAATAAAGTCTCCCACTTGGGTAACCTTCGGATTTGTAGCGGTACCTGTAACAAGCACCACTTTTGCACTTTGAGCTATGGGTCCAATGGTAAGAGCTTCGGAACTTGTAACACCACCAACAATAGCCACAACTTTGTCTCTCTCTATTAACTTCTTAGCTGCGTTTGCAGCCTCTTCAAGCTTATATTGATCATCTTCAATAATAAGCTCTATTTTGCTTCCTAATACTCCACCTCTTGCATTAGCTTCTTCTACAGCCATCTTAGCCCCATTAGAACAGGAAATTCCAAAGGTTGCAATTGGTCCTGTGATAGGAAAGATTCCCCCAATTTTAATTGTTCCTGCAGCTTGCAAAGGAAGAACAAAAAGGGCAAGAACTAAAAGTGCAATAACGAAAATTTTAACAAAACGCTTCATATCTTCACCTCCCTAAAATTATGTGTATTAATAAAAAACAGGGATGCTCCTCTAACAGAACATCCCTGTTCTTAGTAATTCAAGTATAACCAAATTATGTAGTAATGTCAACTTAATTATCTATGGATAAATTCGATATATCATTCTTGGGAAAGGAATTGCCTCTCTTACATGTTTTAATCCACATATCCAAGCCACAGTTCTTTCAATCCCAAGCCCAAATCCCGAATGAGGAACACTTCCATATCTTCTCAAATCTAAATACCACTCAAAAACCTCTCTTGGTAAATTGTATTCTTCTAACTTTTTCTCTAAAAGTTTCAGATCATGTATCCTTTGGCTACCTCCAATTATTTCTCCATATCCTTCAGGAGCTAAAAGGTCATTATTCAGAACCTCATTGGGATTCTCTGGATCTGGTTGCATATAGAAAGGTTTTATTTTAGCAGGATAATGATGAATAAATACAGGCTTATCAAACTGATTTGATATTATGGTCTCTTCGTCACCTCCAAAATCATCTCCATATTCTATATCTTGTCCATTCCTCTTAAGAATCTCTATAGCTTCCCTATAAGTTATCCTTGGGAAAGGAGGCACAACCTTTTCAAGAGGTTTTGTATCCCTCTCTAAAATCTCTAATTCTCTTTTTCTCTTTTCCAAAACCCTCTGGACTATATAGCTTACTAATTCCTCTTGAAGTTTCATATTATCTTGCCAATCCCAAAAAGCCATCTCAGGTTCAACCATCCAAAACTCTGTCAAATGCCTTCTGGTTTTCGACTTCTCAGCTCTAAAAGCAGGACCAAAACAGTACACCTTCCCAAAAGCCATACAAGCTGCTTCCATATATAATTGTCCACTTTGAGAAAGATATGCCTTCCCAAGATCAAAATAATCTAGAGAAAAGAGAGTAGTTGTACCTTCACAGGAAGAAGGGGTAAGTATGGGAGCATCAATCAGAACAAATCCTTTCTCGTCCAAAAAATCTCTAATAGCTTTAACTACTTCACTTCTTATTCTTAAAATGGCATTTTGTTTACGAGATCTAATCCAAAGATGTCTCCTCTCAAGAAGGAAATCTACAGAGTGGTCCTTTTTCTGTATAGGATAATCTTCAGAATAAGAAACTATATTAACTCTTTTAAGTAGTAATTCGTATCCTCCCGGAGCTCTAGGCTCTCTCCTCAAATCTCCAACCACAATAAGTGAGGATTCAATAGGTATTTTCTCAAAACTATCCAACTCCTCTTCGGTGAAATTATCCAAAGTAGCTACTCCTTGAATATATCCTGTACCATCTCTTATTATAAGAAATACAATTTTGCCACTAGATCTTTTGTTAAAAAGCCAACCTCTTATCTCAACTTCTCCTTCTTGGATCCTTGGTATATCTTCGATATAAACCCAAGAAGCTGCCATAGCTTCATCCTCCTATCTTTTTTTAATTAAATCAAAGGCTCTTTTTTCAGCCTCAAACATGATCTTTTCCTCATCAAGAATCTTTAGCTCCCTCTTTTCCATCAAAACTTTTCCATCCACAATTACCGTATCCACATCTGAAGATAAAGCAGAATAAACCAGGTGAGAAATTAGATTATGCCTTGGATAAAAATGAGGTTTATTAATATTCACAAGAATCAAATCTGCCTTATATCCCTCCTTAATAATTCCAGAATTCTCAAAACCTAAAATCTCCATTCCATTTTTAGTAGCCATATTTAAGGCTTCTTTAGCAGGAATACAAACAGGATCCTTTTCTACTCCCTTATGTAACGTAGCTACTAATCTTATCTCTTCCCATAGATCCAAGTTATTATTACTTGCAGGCCCATCAGTACCAAGACCTATTTTTACCCTTTTTTCTACCATCTTTTTCACAGGAGCAACTCCCGATGCAAGTTTTAAATTACTTTGAGGATTATGAGCCACACCTACCCCTTTTTCAGAAAGTATCTCTATTTCTTCATCATCTACAAAGACACAATGGGCTGCAAGAACAGGAACATTAAAAAGTCCAATTCTATCCATAAGTCTTACTGGAGTCAGACCATAAATGTTTTTGATATTTTCTACCTCCAAGTATGTCTCTGAAAGATGAGTATGAATACTTAAATTCATCTCCACAGCTTTGTTTATGACCTTCTCTAAAAAAGAAGGTGGACAAGTATAAGGAGCATGAGGTGCAAGCATAACCTTAATTCTTCCATTTTCAGCATTGTGCCAATTTTGAGCAAAATTTACCCCTCTATTTAATATCTCATTCTCATTCCCAGAGACTCCTATCATACCCACTGACAAAGAAGCTTTTACACCACTTTCACTTACTGCTTTTGCCACTTCATCCATAAAGAAATACATATCAGCAAAAGCAATAGTTCCCCCTTTAATCATCTCACATATTCCTAAAAGACTTCCCCAATAAACATCCTCGGCCGTTAATTTCGCCTCTTGAGGCCAGATTTTTTCTTCAAGCCACTCCTTAAGGGGAAGATCGTCAGCAAATCCTCTAAAAAGAGTCATGGCAAGGTGAGTGTGAGTATTAACAAGTCCAGGCAAAGCTATTTTATTTTTTCCTTCAATCACGTAATCTATTTTCTCAAAATTTTTATCTTCTGAGATTTCTTTTATAATATCATTTTCAATAAGAATATTTTTATTATTAAGAATATCACCCTCTTGGAAAACACTAACATTCTCAATCAAGATTCTCATAATTTAAGTTCCTCCTTTAATTTCTGAATATTCTCCTTGAAGGGAGGATAAATCACACCTTTATCAGTAACAATGCCGGAAATTAGTTCTGCGGGAGTAACATCAAAGGCAGGATTTAAAGCCGAAATCCCTTCTGGGGTTATTCTTTTATTAACAAAGGAGAGTACTTCTTCTTGTTCTCTTTCTTCAATAGGTATTTCACTACCAGCTTCAAGATTAAAATCAAAGGTAGAAATAGGCGCAGCCACATAGAATGGAATATTGTGATATTTAGCAAGAATAGCGAAAGAATAAGTGCCTATCTTATTTGCCACATCGCCTCTTAAGGTAATCCTATCAGCACCTACAATTACCAGATCTACAATCTTTTTAGAAAAGACATATCCTACCATATTATCAGTTATCATGGTAGCTGGAATATTTTCCTTAGCAAGCTCCCAACCTGTAAGTCTTGCTCCCTGAAGAAGAGGTCTTGTCTCAGTGAAATACACATGAGATATCTTTCCTCTCTTCCATCCTTCCTTAATAATTCCAAGAGCAGTTCCAGGACCAATTGTTGCAAGACTCCCTGTATTACAATGGGTAAGAACCTTTACACCATCTGGTAGTATTTCAGCTCCAAAATTTGATATTGCTATGGATTTCTCTCTTTCTTCATTCTCTATTTTTTTAGCTTCTTCAAGAAGCAAAATTTTTAATTCCGATGGAGATAAGTTTTTATTAGAATTGACCACCTTTGCCATTCTTTCAATAGCAAAGAAAAGATTTACCGCAGTAGGTCTTGATACTGCAAACTCTCCTATAACTTCGTGAACATAGTCAGCAAGATTCGAACCCGTATACTTTATAGCAGCTAAAGTGATACCATAAGCAGCTGCAACTCCAATAGCTGGTGCCCCTCTAATCTTCATCTTTTTAATTGCATCTATTACCTGTTGATACTTGAAACAAAGAATATAATCTTCTTTCCAAGGAAGTTTTGTCTGATCTAAAATGTATAAGATATTATTCTTCCATTCAATTGGATTCATAACAATCCCTTCTCCCTATACTCCTTTAGTGCATTCTTACAAATACAATTTCTCTCCTTAGGAATCTTAGGGATCACTGCTGCAAATAATTTTCTTACTTTTTCAATATTTTGTGTCATAACCTCAAGAACCTCACTGTGAGTTAAAGGATTAGGAGATATACCGGCCGCATAATTAGTCACTAAGGATACAGATGCATAACAGATTTCAAGTTCTCTTGCAAGAATAACCTCGGGCACATTGGTCATACCCACCACGTCTCCGAAGAAAGAATACATTTTAATCTCTGCTGGAGTCTCAAAGCGAGGTCCCTCGGTACATACATAAGTCCCAAAGGGATGAGCCTTTATTCCTATTTCCTTAGATGTCTCATATAAAATATTTCTTAATTCAGGACAATAAGGATTAGTAAAATCTATATGAATTACTTTACCATCATCACCGTTATAAAAAGTATGATCTCTATTCTTAGTAAAGTCAATAAACTGATCAAGAATTACTAAATCCCCTGGAACTAAATTAAGCTTTAAACTCCCCACAGCAGTAGTTGACAGTATTCTTTCCACCCCAAGGCTTTTTAAAGCCCACATATTCGCCTTATAGTTTATTCTATGAGGTGGAACTGTATGTCCTGCCCCATGTCTTGCAAGAAATCCTACTTCTTCTCCCTGATATATCCCTTTTAAAAGCTTTACCTCCCCATAGGGAGTAGAAACCTTAATCTCTTCAGGATTTTCCAAAAATTTTGGATCATAAACACCCGTTCCTCCAATTATTGCAATTCTCATAGGAAATTCCTCCCAACTACATTTTAAAATTGATCCTAAACAAAGAAAAAATATAGTCAATAAAATCATAAATTAGATCCATCAATGTGGTGCCCCTACTTCCTCTTGTAAGGATACTATAGAAGTAGGATGCAGTATCGTAGGTTGCCTTATTTATCTGTTTTTGGGTAACTTTGGAAACATCCTTAAACTGGTCTCCCTCTAAATAAGCTTTTTCTATAGCTTTATAAAAGCGATTCGCATTAAATATACTATCTAAAATATGCCTTGTAGGATACTTAATAAAGGTCAAATCAGAAGTAATTTTAGGATTTATCACCTCGGCATCTTTTTCGTACTTGCTATGAAACTGATCTTCCTTTTTACTTGAATCGGTATGAAGAGGCTGATTTAAATCAGCAATATAATGGGATAGAACTCCAAGCTGAAAAGCAATAAGTCTCCAAGGCTTCCTTTCCTGAATTAGACTAATAATCTCATAATACTTTTCTCTCACCTTTTCAGGACCTCTACCCTTATTCCCATGAACATGGAATATATGATTATCAAAATCTCTATATACTTTATCTGGAGCTACGCTACCCTCAAGAAGCTCATCTAAATATGGCACAAGTTTTCGTTGATATTCTTTTGGCAAAGAATAAAGAGCCTCCTTGACAATTTTTTGATGAGTCTTGGCAGACCATCCAAATATAGGATTTAAAAATAAAATAAAAATAATTAAAAAACTTAAAAAAATTGTCTTTCGGATTATTAATTTCCCTCTCATAACATTAGTTATTTTATCATAAATTTTCAATTTTCTACCTTATTATCCCTTCTATATAGGATTTAAATTCCCTTTTAAAACGATCCTCAGAAAATCTTTTAGCATTCTCCATAATTTTATCCCTTTGAAAATTATCCCTCTCTTTTAAAAATCTCAAAACAGCCTTTTTTAGACTTTCTACATTTTGTTCCTCAAAGAGTATCCCTGTTTCTCCATCAATTACTGTCTCCTTAGCACCACCTCTATTATAGGCTATTACAGGAGTACCACATGCTTGAGCCTCCACAGGTACGATACCAAAATCTTCCTCAGAGGCAAAGATTAAAGCTTGAGCCTTTGCAAGATACTCCTTTACCACATCATCCTCTTGCCAACCCAAAATTTTTATATTTTCCTTTGCCATCTTTTTAATCTTCCCCATTTCTTCCCCATCACCAATCACTACAAGAGGAAGATTTAGCTCGTTAAAAGTTTCTACCACTAAATCTACTTTTTTATATGGAACAAGACGAGAAAGCACCATAAAATAATCCTCTTTCTTATAAGAAGGAAGAAACCTTTCCACATCCACAGGAGGATATATTACTACAGAATCCCTTCTATATATTTTCCTTATTCTATTTGCTACGTTTTGAGAATTGGCAACAAAATAATCTACCCTATTAGCACTTGAAACATCCCATATTCTTAGATAATGAAGAATAGGCTTCACAAATATACCCTTAATACCATTTTCTAATTTATGTTCCTTTAAGTACGGAAAATATAGATCCCAAATATATCTCATGGGAGTATGACAATAACAAATGTGGATCTGATAAGATTTCGTTAATACTCCTTTTGCTACACAATGACTACTAGAGATAACAAGATCATATTTAGACAAATCAAATTGCTCAATAGCTAAGGGCATAAGAGGTAAATAGTAAGAATATTTTGTTTTTGCAAAAGGAAGTCCACTAATAAAGGAAGAATAAACCTTATTATTTATCCCTAATTTTCTGAGGGTATCCTTTAAATAAACAAGAGTATAAACATCAGCATCAGGAAAAAGCTCTAAAATTGCCTTTAATACCTTCTCAGCACCACCTATATTAACGATCCAATCATGGACAACTGCAACTCTCATAAGACATCTATTCCTCTATAGGAAATAAAATAGCCCTTACAGGAGAGCCCTCTCCACCCTTAATCTTTAAGGGAAGAGCCATCATGAAATACCTTCCCTCTTTTATTTCTAAAAGATTCAAACCTTCTATAATCCCTATTTCTTTACCTAAAAGTATCCTATGCACTTCTCTGCCCTCATCTCCTCTTGGACCTATAGATAAATAGTCTATTCCTATGGTCTTTACATTCTTGTCCGCAAGATATCTCGCAGCCTCAAGTGACAAACCAACATAATCATCGTGGAAAATGTTCTCTTTTAAAAGTAAAGAATTTTTTGTTTTAAAAAGAATAATGTCTCCCTCTTCAATAGGCAAAGTCTCAATATCTTGTAAGAGAATCTTATTAGGATTTTTTATTTCAAAGACCTTAGCAAAACCATAGAATCTGGATATATCAATATTTTCAAGAGTTTTGCCATGGTCAAGAAAATGGTAAGGCGTATCTATATGGGTTCCTGTGTGAGACCCTAAAGTTATCTTTGAAAGATTTGCATTCTTACCTTCCGATATTTTTGCTACCCATTCCCTTTGAAATTTAGGATCATTGGGCCAAAAAAGCATATCCTCATGAATTAAAAGACTCACATCTATGGGCTTATCCCAAAGAATTTTCATTTCAAAATCCTCCCTGCTAAGATATAGTCATACTATAATCATAGCAAAAATTATGGTATTATTAAAATATGCTTCTTCCTATAGATTCCTTAGGAATAATACTTACATATAAGTGCTCATCAAGATGTAGACATTGTTTATATGCTTCAGGTCCCGAGTGGACGGACTTTATAAGTAGAGAATACTTAGACTCGCTACTCAATGGAACTAAGAAAATATGGAAGGACTATACTCCTCCCCCCGATAAAAATATACTATTCCATGGTATTCATTTTGCAGGAGGAGAGCCCTTCTTAAATTTCCCTCTCCTACTTTATGCAGTAAAAAAAGCAAAAGAACTTGGTTTATACATAGGTTATGTGGAAACCAATGCCAGCTGGTGTATAAACAAAGAAGATGTATATGAAAAATTCTCCCTTCTAAAATCATCAGGCCTTCCTAAAATATTTATAAGCTGTTCTCCCTTTCACGCAGAGAAAATTCCATTAAAGAGAACTCTTCTTGCTATAGAAACTGCCTTAGAAGTATTTGGACCCAAAAACGTTATTGTATACATGGAGCACTTTTTAGGAGAGATTGCAAAAATTGATATTGAAAACTCTATACCATTAGAAAAATGGATAGAAATTTATGGGGAGAAAATGGCTGGGTATATCTTTTGGGAAGGCTATGCGTTAATTCCAGGAGGAAGATCAGGCTTCTACTTAGGACATTTATTTAAAAAATATTCGGCAGAAGTTTTTAGGGAAGAAAATTGCAGATTTGAAATCTTAGAATCTCAACATGCTCATTTTGATCTCTATGGAAACTATATTCCATATTTTTGTGGAGGATTATCCTTAGGCAAAATAGAAGACCTAGAAGAATTCTATGAAAACTTTGACTTGGAAAAACTTCCTTTTGTAAAAATCTTAGTAGAAGAAGGTCCCTATGGACTTATGAAATATGCAGAAAAATTTGGATTTAAAAAATCACAAGAGGGATATGTAGGCAAATGTCACTTATGTGTAGATGTAAGAAGATATATAAATGAAATCTTCCCCTTCTCTCAAGAGCTAAATCCAAAGAATTTTTATAAATATCTTATTTAGGGAGGGAATGAACTTTTATGAATTGGCTTGAGATATTTAAAGAAAAAGGAGCATTTTTAGAGGGGCATTTTTTGCTTTCATCAGGACTTCACAGTCCAAACTATCTTCAGTGTGCTCTTATTCTTCAATATCCTGACCTTTCTGAAAAAATTGCCAAAGAAATTGCTGAAAAAATTCCAAAGGACTTACAGATAGATGTAGTAGTAGGACCTGCTCTTGGAGGAATAATTGTTGCTTATGAACTTGCAAGAGCATTAAAAGTGAGAGGAATTTTTGCAGAAAGAGAAGAGGGAAAAATGAAATTAAGAAGAGGTTTTAATATAAATCCTGGAGAAAAGGTTCTTATATGTGAGGATGTAGTAACTACAGGCGGATCTGCGTTAGAGGTGGCAGAGTTGGTAAAGGAGTATGGAGGAGAAGTGGTAGCTTTTGCCTGTATTGTGGATAGAAGTGGCGGAAAAAAAATCTTTGATGAACCTTTATACTCTTTGATCCAATTGAAACTTGATACTTATAAACCCGAGGAATGTCCCTTGTGTAAAGAGGGGGTACCCCTTGTAAAGCCAGGAAGTAGAGGATTAAGATGATAAAATTTTGGTTGTAGTCAGGAGACTTGGTAAAGAGGATTTGAGAGAGGAGAACGTGTTTTCTTTTTGTGTAAAATTGATTTGAAAGTCGTTTAATATCATAATGTTTATAACTTACAGATCATTTTTTCCCTATCTAACTATTATTTTAACTTCTTCCTCTGTTAAATCATAAAGTTTATAAACTAATTTATCTATTTCTTTTTCAAGTTCTTTAACTTTTGCTTGTTTTTGTGGATTCTGGTCGTAGTCAGGGGATTGGGTGAGGGAGAGGATTTGGGAGACAAGATTTTCTATCTCTTTTACTATGTGATGGTTTTGGGGAGTGATGGGAGGAATTGGTGCATTCTCTATATAGATTTTCGCTCCATAGCTGCCTTCTCCTAAAGTAGCAGCAGATAAATTTATCCAATAAGCAATGGCTTTTGAATTTAGCAAACCAATTAAATATTTCAGATTTTTGCCTGTAATCATAAATGTACTGTCTAATACAAAATAATTAGGCAAAACATAAGAAAAAATAATTTGATATGTTATTCTATTCCACACAATCTTTTCCTTTTCAAATTCAGGGTAGTAGGCGCAATCCCTGAGTTCCCACCAGTAATCGCCTTGGTCATCACGATTTAAAAGTCCTTTTCTTCTGCCCTC
>NZ_JBMFQK010000012.1:0-56654 GCF_049968615.1 Dictyoglomus sp.
CATCGGGCGCTTTAAATTCTACCACATCCCCCTCTAACTTTGCAAGAGGGTATTGGGATCTTTTTTTAATATAAATACAAATTTTTAAAACCCAGATTCTTAGCTATGCTAATAGCTTCTTGATATTCTTTATAATTTATAGTTCTGTTTATCTCAGGATATTTATAAGCCATATATAGAGGACGATATTGCTCCATTATGTTAATAAAAACTTCAGTAGATAATTCTTTTTTAATAAAAATCAACCATTCCCTTAACTCTGATATATGATTGGGCATTAAAAGATGTCTTATAATTAAACCCTTTAAGGCTATGTTTTCTTCGTTGAGAATTAAATTTCCAACTTGTCTATACATTTCCTTCAAAGCACTCTTAGTTACTTCAGGATAATCTTCTGCATTTGCAAATTTTTTAGCAGTCTCAGGATAATAAAACTTGATGTCTGGCATGTAAATATCAACTATTCCATCAAGTAATTTAAGCGTCTCTAAGCTCTCATAACCACTTGTATTGTACACAATAGGAATTTTCAAACCAAATTCAATAGCTTTTAATAAGGCTTCTATTATTTGAGAAATAAAATGGGTGGGAGTAACTAAATTGATATTATGACATCCAAGATTTTGGAGATATATCATTATGTAAGCAAGGTCTTCTGTTGACATTTCCTCTCCCACTCCTAAATGACTTATAGTGTAATTCTGACAAAAAACACATCCTAAATTACAAAAGGTAAAAAATATGGTTCCAGAACCATTTTTACCCACCAAGATCTTTTCCTCACCAAAATGAGGAAAATAACTAGATATAACCGGTTTATAAGGTGCTTTGCAATATCCAAGTTCCCCCCTCTCTCTGTTTACCATACACTTTCTAGGACAAAGAGTACAATTTTTTAGTATTTCCTTTAGAAAGTTTACTCTTTTTTTGAGTTCTCCAGATTTGTAAAGAGTAATATATGAAGGTAACATACTTACAATGATTTTACAAATTCTCTTACTTTAAACTTCACTCCCAAATCTTTAGCTATTTTTTCGCACCTTTCAATGTCAACCGTAGGTAAGTTAACTACCGAAGCTGCTACATCTTTTATGTATATCTTTGAAAGCTTAATGAATTCAATTACTGCATTGTAAGCATCACTGAAAACAGGTCGGGATATTTTATCATACTTCTCTTTATCTTCTGCATTTAGACTTATGGAGATAGCATCTATGTAAGGGGCAATTTCAGGTAGAATATTTCTCTGATTAAAAACATTACCATGTCCATTCGTATCTATTCTTATAGGGAGATGAGGGAACATATCTTTTATAAACCTTGACACACTTTTTACAACCTCTACCCTAATAAGAGGTTCTCCAAACCCACAAAACACAACTTCTTTATAAGTCCTCAAATCTATCTTATTGAGGGATCCTATTATCTCTTTTGAAGACGGTTCTCTATCAAGTACTAACCTTTTGTTTCCAACCTGATCTGTAAAATTTTTGATACAAAATACGCATCGATTAGTACATCTATTTGTTATGTTTAGGTATAAGCTACTCCCTAAACAGTAGACAATTTCACTCATATTTCTTTCCCAAATAAATTTTTTAAATTTTCTCTAAACTTAATAGATAAATCTTCCAAGCTTACATTTTTCAATTCAGAAATTTTTTCAGCAATTTCAGGTAAATAAGCTGGTTCATTCATTTTTCCTCTACAAGACTGAGGCGGTAAATATGGAGCATCAGTCTCTATAACAATGTATTCAAGGGGAATTTTTTTCAAAACCTCTCTCAAATTTTTAGCGTTAGGATAGGTTATAGGACCAGAAAAACTAAATAAGAAATTCCATTCAGAAACGAGCTTAAAAGTTTCATAACTTCCACTATAGCTGTGCATTATTCCCCCTACTTCCCATACCTTCTCAGCTTTCATTATGTCAATAAGATCTTTCCAAGCATCTCTACAGTGAATTACAATTGGTCTATTAACTTCTTTAGCAAATTGAATAAACCTCGAAAAAACTTCTTTTTGTTTTTCCTTTGGAGAATGAAGCCTATAGTAATCAAGTCCTATTTCTCCTATAGCAAGAGTTTTTTCGGTCACCAAACTTTTCCAATCTAATTCATCTACATATGGGCTTGATGATTCGTGAGGATGAACACCGATAATCGAATAAATTCCTTCAAAAATACTTAAGTGATTAGCTCTCAAACTAGACTCCCAATCATATCCTACTACAAAGAATGAAACAACTCCATTTTTCTTTGCTCTCTCTACGTATTCTCTCCATTGGGGATAAATACGCTCATCATTTAAATGTACGTGCGTATCTGTCCACATATCTTCAATCGGAGCCCAGGGCTATGCCTCCACCGTCGATATGGCCCTACGGGTAGAAAGAGATAGGTAAGCTCCAGTCAGGTACACTGCGGCACCTAAGAGCCACCTCTTACCGTTGCTTCCTTTCGGACCTGGCGGGGTTCGAGGCACCCTTAGTGCACAGTTCCTAACCTTCATAGCTTCCTTTTCTCCTCCTATTCCCACAAGACCATACCTCGGGTGGCCTTTCGGTCCTGCTATAGCGGATTGCAGGTACAGGGCACCGCTAGCTCCCCACCTAAGCATAGCCCTGGGATTCATTCTTGAATTCTTAAAAGTATAAATAAAGAACTCAAAAGAACCCAAATAAAAGACGTAATAAAGAAAAACAATATTACTTTGCCAATAAAAGCTCCTATACTTTTTTCATTTTTAAAAATTTTCGAAAAATCTACTTCTTTGATCACTGCATATGCAGCTAAAAAGCCTACAATAAAACTTATAACCACACTTGAAGTACTCAACAATTCCCTAATACTACTCATAACTCACCTTTATAAAAATATGGCGGAGAGGGTGGGATTCGAACCCACGAGACCGCTTTCGCGGTCTACTCGCTCTCCAGGCGAGCGCCTTCGTCCACTCAGCCACCTCTCCATTCCCTATTATTTTATCATAAAAATTCATGAACGTGAACTCCGCATATCTTTAAAAAACTCCTTTAGCAAAGACTCGCATACATCCTTTTTAATTCCAGAAATTATCTCTATGTCTTTCCATTTTTTATAATCCCTAATATTTACAAATTGTGTAAAGCCCTCTTCTCTGTTTTCAGTTCCATAAACTAACCTACTTATACGTGAATTCAGAATAGCACCAAAACACATTATACAAGGTTCCAAAGTCACATATAAAGTACAATTGCAAAGTCTCCAACCTTTTAGTTTTTTAGCTGCTTTCTCTATAGCAATCATTTCTGCATGTGAAATCGGATTCTTTTTGCTCTCTTTTAAATTATACCCTCTTCCTACTATCTGTCCGTTATAAACTATAACTGCTCCCACAGGAACTTCTCCTTTCCTTAGCGCTTTTTTTGCTTCTTTAATTGCTTCGTGCATAAAATATTCATCTATTGAAGAGAACTTTTTATCCATTCTAAATATTCAGGTAAACCATAGTTTATTGGAATCCCTATTATTTCAGGCAACTTGTAAGGATGTAATTCTCTTATCCTTTTAACAAGTTCTGAGAACTTACTCTTTTCAGTCTTTATCAACATGATTACTTCCATTTCAACTTTTTTTTCTCCCTGCCAAATATAAATTGATTTTGCTTCAGGAATTATGTTTACACAAGCACAAAGTTTTTCGTCCAAAAGTACATTTGCTATCTTTTCTGCATTCTCTAAACTATTAATGGTAACTACAGTAAGTATCATTGACCAATTACCTCCTTTCAAAATTAAGCACCTGTTGTATTATATAGTGAACAGACTCAGAAGGAGAAGCATCAATAACATAGTCTGCAATCTTCTTTAATCTTTCAGAAGCATTTTTCAAAGTTATGCCTAAACCTGAAAGCTTGAGCATCTCTTCATCATTATCGTAATCCCCAAGAGCTATAACTTCCTCTAATTTTATATCCAAATTTTTAAGCAGTTTTTTCAGTGCCTTTCCTTTTGAAGCCCCTTTAGGTAGAATTTCTAAGTATTTATAAGAGGAAAAAACTACATTTAAATAAATTTTTTCTAATCTATTTTTCAATTCTTTAAGAAGTTCTTTCTCTCCCTCTATAAAAATCTTGATTATTCCATTTTTATTGTCTTTCAGAAATTCTAAAGCCTCACTATCTTCATATAGTTTATCATCGTGGTAAATTCCTAATTTAACAAAACTTAAATAATAGTGTATAACCTTTAAAGCTCCAATCACCTCTTCCTTCGAAAGGTGCTGCAAATATAAAAAAGATTTTCTTAATGGATCATAAATTCCAGCCCCATTGTAAAGTATAACAGGAAGAGTTAAACTCAAAGGTTCCACAATTTTGGAGATAGATGACCATCTTCTTCCTGTTGCAATAGTTATTTCAATATTATTTTCTCTTAATATTTTTATAGCCTTAAGATTCTTAGTAGAAATAACTTCTGACCCATCTATTATACTTCCATCAAGATCTGTTATAAAAAGCTTATACATTTAATATCACTTCTCTTATTTGTTTTATTAATACGGGCTTTATATAAAAAAGCTCAAGAAATTCCTCCCCTCGAAGTATGGTGTTTTCTAATTTAATAGTTTTTAATTTAATCAAAAATATATTATCTCTTAAATTCTGATACGAAATTTCTTTAATATAGTCAAAGGGTTTTATTTCTTTAATACTATTTCCTCTCCTTGCTAATATTTTTCTATGCTCTAAAGAATCTAAATTTTTAAACTCAAGAAGAAAAGGATCCTTTAAATGAGTAAAAATATATAATTCGTAGTCAATGCCATAAGTATCCTCTATAAGAGATGATTTTTTAATTTTGTAGGCTTCATAAAATCTTATATCATTAGGAATTTGATCATTGAGCTTTTTTATCAGTTCTTTTTCCTCCATATCTTCTTGCAGAGTTAAATCAATGTATTCTCTTCTGCTTTCTACTCCTACAGGACAAGGAAAACCTAAAGATATAAGAGGTCTTGGATTATATCCTTCGGAATATTTTACAGGGATATTCGCTCTTCTTAGAGCACGTCCCAAAAAATTAAGAAAATCATTAGCTCCTACATACTTTAAAAGATTCAACTTAAAAAAAGCTAATCGATAGACTACTCTATTCTCCATGTTTTACTCCACAAAAGTCACACAAGACTTTCCACTCACATGCTCCACTTTCTAAGCCTTTATGTGCTTTTTCCCTTTCTTTTATTAAGTAATTTTTAGAGACAACAAAAATGTGATCCCATGGAAGCTTCTCATTTATGTCTATTTCTCTTGTATAAGTTGTAGGATCAATATTATTTTCACTAAAGGCTTCTTTCCAAAGAGTTAAATTTAAATACTCTTTCCATCCTTCCAACCTGCTACCTTTACTCCATGAATCAAAAATTACTTTAGCTAATCTTCTATCCCCTCGAGAAAACACTGCTTCAAGAAAACTCATATTGTAGTCATGGATATCTATGACAATATTTTTCTTTTTATTTAAATGCTTAAAAAGAACTTGTTTTCTTGCTTCTATTATACCTTTATCTTCAAATCTTTCCCATTGAAAAGGTGTATGAGGTTTAGGTATAAACACAGAAAAACTAAGATGTAGTTTTACCTTTTTATTTAACTTGAGTATCTTATAAACTAAATCTATAGTTTGGTAAATATCATCATTAGTTTCGGTGGGAAGACCAAGCATAAAGTACAGTTTTATATTATTCCAACCTTTTTGAAAAGCAATTTCAAGAGTTTTTAAAAAGTCTTCTTCTCTTAACCCTTTATTAATTACTTTCCTTAATCTTTCACTTCCAGATTCTATAGCAAAAGTAAGTCCTGATTTTCTTACTTTTGAAATTTTCTCAGCAAGAGATAAGGAAAAATTATCAGCCCTTAAAGAGGGTAAAGAAAAACTTACTAATTCTTTAGAAAATTCTTCAGTAAGCAAATTAACAAGCCTTTCTATCTCTGGATAATCACTACTACTTAAAGAGAGAAGACTTATTTCCTCATAACCAGTATTTTTAATTATTTCCCGTACATAATTTATAATCTTTTCCACACTCCTATACCTCTTAGGTCTGTATATATAACCTGCAAAACAAAATCGACAATTTCGTTGACATCCCCTCATAATTTCTACAAAACCCCTATCGTGAACTACCTGTTGAAGAGGAACAAGAGGTTTCGTTGGAAAAAATGTATTATCAAGATCATAAACAATCCTTCTTTTAATTACTTTTGGAGTCCAATCATATTTGGGGGTCAAATTAAAAAATTTACCATTTTTATATTCTACTTCATATAGAGATGGTATATATACCCCTTCAACTTTAGAAAGAGCCTTAAAAAGTTCTTCTTTAGACCTCTTTGTTTCTTCTTTCCACTTAATATAAATATCCACTATTTCATCGAGGGCTTCCTCAGCTTCCCCAATAAAAATAATGTCAAAGAAATCTGCTATAGGTTCAGGATTTAAAACTGTAGGGCCTCCTGCCACTATTAGAGGGTGACTCTCAGCTCTTTCTTTAGAAAAAACAGGAACATTAGCTAAATCAAGTATGGTAATAATTCCTGAGTATGTTAGTTCATAGGCAAGACTGAAAGCTATCCAATCAAATTCATTAATAGGTCTTTTTGTCTCTAAAGTAAATAAAGGTATTCTCTCATCTCTAAGTTTTCTTTCAAGATCAATTCCAGGAACAAATACCCTCTCACAAAGAACGTCCTCTCTTCTATTTAAAAGATAATATATTATTTGGAAACCCAAATGAGACATGCCGATTTCATACAAATCTGGAAAAGCAAGAGCAACTTTCAGTTTAATATCGCTCCAAGTTTTTATCACAATATTATGCTCGTTTCCTATGTACCTTGAAGGTTTTTCTACATCTGAAAGTAACCTGTCTACATCTATCATATTAGTTGCCTTTCTCCTCTTACATAAATGTTTACTATTAGGCCTAACATAGCATAGTTAGTGATAAGTGAAGTTCTTGCAAAACTTATAAAAGGCAAAGGGATACCCACTACAGGTGATATTCCTGAAACCATACACAAGTTTATAAAAGTTTGGAAAAACCAGCAAAAAAGTATGCCTCCTACTATATATTTGCCAAACTTATCTTTTAAACTCCCCCAAATCTCCCAAGTATATCTGAAAAGTAAATAGTAGAGGAAAACCACAAAAAGGCTTCCTATAAAACCAAATTCTTCTCCTATAGCTGAGAAGATAAAATCAGTGTGTTGTTCTGGTATTAAGTTCAAGTGAGTTTGGGTTCCTTGAAACCATCCTTTACCCCAAATACCCCCAGAACCAATAGCAATTAGCGATTGTATTACTTGATATCCACTTCCAAGAGGATCTTTCATTGGGTCTAAAAAAGTAATTATTCTTTGCTGCTGATAGGGTTTTAATATTAACCAAAAAAAAGGAAGTAATAATAAACCAAGTAGAATCAATCTCAAGAAATATTTAACAGAAATTTCTGATAAGAATATCATAAAAATCCCTGTCGCAAAAATGACAATTGCAGTACCTAAATCAGGTTGGATCATTACAACAATAAAAGGAATAATAACTAATACGAGAGTAAGAATAAATTCTCTCAAACCAAGAGTTTTCTTCTCATAATCTAAGTTAGTTAAAAATCCAGAAAGGGATATTACAAGTAGAAGTTTAGAAAGTTCGGATGGTTGAAAAGAAAAACCAAATATAGAGAACCACCTTTGTGCCCCTAAGCTTTCTTTTCCAAAAAAGATCACCATAACCAAAAGAAACAGATTGATTACATATACGTACTTCCACACCCTTTCCCATAATCGATAATAGGTAGTGGCAAAGAATGCAAAAAAAACTAAGCCTATTAAAAAAGCTATTACTTGTCTCTGTAGAAAAACATATGGGGAAAGTTCTTTTGCTATAAGACGAGTAGCAGTAGTATCATATATAAAGAGAAATCCTATAAAAGTCAACAAAACTACAACTAATATTAGTTTTATTTCTCTTCTTTTCATTTAGATCAACCATTCATTTTCCACAAAATTAATCCAGAAACAGGTTTTGGATAAAAATAAGTAGACTTTTGAGGAAGACGTTCTCTATTAATAGCAAGAGTATATACCATTTCAATAGGTATGGAAGGTAATACAAAGGCCGATCTATAGGTACCGCTATATAGTAAACTCTTAACCTCTTTTACATCATGAGAAAATCTTACTAATCCTCTCTCCTGTAATTCATTTTCCGTTTTTCCAAGAGTTCCTTCCCATATACCTTTATGTAAAAGAGTAGTAGGTAAAACCCACCAAAGTTCTGAATGCTCTTTATTTTCTTTCATGTAGTTAATCTTAGGTACTAATCTAAAAATCTTATTATTTACCACATAATATATATAGGGATTATTGGGTCTAAAAAGCAAATCCAAATTTTCAATCTTATTATCCTCTAAATATAGATCAAAATATCTTCTAAGATCATTAATTTCAATTTCTATATCTTTTAAAATCCTATGAGTTGGAAGAAGCTTAATTCCAGGATCATATAAGTCAGTCATCAAAATCATGATATATTTAGCATTAGGATCTTTAACTTCACTATAATAAAGCCATGAAGCCTCATATCTATGATGACCATCAGCAATTAGAATTTTTTTATCTACGAAAAAGTTCATAATTAGGTTAACATGCTCCGCCTTTTCTATTTTCCATATAAGATGATTCCTATTATCCCAACTGTGAGCTTTAATCATAGGTTCTTCTTTCTCAATTTCTATCCAAATACTTCGCAACATACTACTTTTGTCCTCATATATACCCCAAATTGGTTCTAAATTAGCTCTTAAATTTCTTAAAAGTTCAAGCCTATCAAGTTTAGGGCCAGAAAAAGTATGTTCATGGGGCAGTATATTCTCACCCAGAGGTTCCAATTCCAACAAAACAATTATACTGTAATTATACTCATCTCTATCTCCCCACTGAAATTCCTGTTTGTATAAATAAAAACCAGGACTCTCGCTAACTAATATATGAGAATCAATCCATTTTAAAAAAAGATTTTTTATCTCCCTATAGTCAATGGGAGATGAATCTCCCAAAGTTAAATGAGTTATGTTATATCGATGTTTCTTCAAATATTTCTCCCTATCTTCCTTAGGAATAACATCATAAGGGGGAGAGATTAGATCATTGATAGGAAGTTCTGAATTGAACCTAAATGCTGTGAAGGGATAGACATTAACCATTTTCTATTCCTTCCTTTCTTTTAGGGATTATAATCTCAAACTTTGTTCCTTTATTAACTTTGCTTTCTACTCTAATAGTCCACCCATGCCTTTCAATTAATTTTTTTACTATAGAAAGTCCCAAGCCTGTACTAAATCCATCTTCATTAGTCCTTGACTTACTAACTCTATAAAACCTGTCAAAAATTCTATTTAAGTCTTTTTCAGGTATTCCAATACCAGTATCTCTAATCCAGAGAATTACATTGTCCTCATTTTCATTGACCCCTATTTCTATTAACCCCCCTTGAGGAGTATATTTTACTGCATTCTCAACAATGTTAAAAACTATAGTATCAAGGTGTTGAGGATCAGCATTTATAACGAGCTTCTCAGGAATTTTCAAATTTACTTCTAAATTTTTCTTAGAAATATGTGGAGTTAATCTATCTATAACCTCCATTACTATTTCCGTAAGATTTACCTCTTTAAGCTGTAAGTCTATCACTCCTGCTTCAAGTCTAGACAGATTTAATAAATTACTCACAAGTTTTGACATCCTTTCCACTTCTTTTCTCAAATGTGGAAAAAACTCATTGTATATTTCATCTAGAGTAATCTTTTTTTCAGAAAACAAATCAATTAATATTTGGATCGACGTTAAAGGAGTCCTTAACTCATGAGAGGCATTTCCAAGAAACTCTTTAAAATTCTCTTCCATTCTATGAAGAGGGGTATAATCATTAATAATCAATAAAACCTCTTGATTTCCACTTAGATAAAAAGCCTCAACCTCAAGATATTTCTTTTCCTTTCCCCAAAAATTTAAACTGGTTTTATTATATGTTTTACTTTCAAGAGTTTTTTTGTAAAGATCATCAATTTCATAGTCAGGTATTAACTCTATAAGTTTTCTATTATTCTTACTATTATTTTGAATATCAAATAGCTCTTTTATCTTATTGTTGGCAAAAACTACAACACCATCCTTATCCACAATAAGGATACCAAGTTGAACATTCTCAGTAAGTACTTTCCATCTTTCTTCAACCTTGCTTATTTTCATTCCCCTCCTGGAATTTGTATCCTAAGTTCCTAACAGTAATAATATATTTAGGATGACTTGGATCATCTTCTACCTTTTCTCTCAACCATCTTATATATACATCTACTGCTCTGGGTTCACCCCAAAAGTTCTCACCCCATATGTGTTTTATTATCATATCTCTAGTCCACACTCTCCCTGGAGAAGAAAGAAGAAGCTTCAAAATCTCAAACTCTCTATAGGACAAATTAACTTCTTTTCCTTTTACTTTTACTGTCCTTTTCACAAGGTCCATCTCAAAGGGAGGGGCCACAATTTTTTGACTTTTTGATAAATCTGATTGATACCTTCTAAGTACTGCTTCTATCCTTGCCAAAAGTTCTTTTGCACCAAAAGGTTTAGTAATATAGTCATCAGCTCCCATCTTTAATCCTAATACTTTATCCACTTCTTCGTCTTTCGCGGTTAGCATAATGATAGGAACATTACTTATTTTTCTTATCTCCTTACATACCTCCCAGCCATCCTTTTCAGGCAACATAATATCTAAAAGCACAAGATCTGGATTGAATAGTTTAAATTTGTTTAAAGCCTCTACCCCATCATATGCAACTTCTACCTCGTATCCCTCTTTGTTAAGTAAGAGAGTCAAAGAATTTACAATCCCTTTATCATCTTCTACTAAAAGAATCTTTTTCATCTTCTCACCTCAAAATCTTTTTGAAATATTATTCTACCTAATCTCAAAAGATTAGATCCTTCTTCTATAGCTATTTCAAAATCCTCAGACATACCCATAGAGAGATAAGGGAGATCTAACTTTGTTAATTCTATAAGTTTTTTCCATATATTATATAGTTTTCTAAAGACCTCTCTAATTGCATCTTTGTCTTGTGTAAGCGGTCCTATAGTCATAAGTCCCTTTATGTTTAAATTTTTAAGCGCAAAGATTTTCTCATATGTTCTCCAAAACTCTTCTTCCTTAAAACCATGTTTGGTAGGTTCTTTGGAAAGATTTAATTGTAAAAGAATGTCTACTTTTTTTCCTTCCTTTCCTGCATGTTTGTTAATTTCTTCTGCAAGATCAAGAGAGTCTACAGAGTGTATCAGAAAAAACATTTTTACCGCTTTTTTCACTTTATTTCTTTGAAGATGTCCCACCATATGCCACTCGCAGGGAAGATCTGAAAGTAAAGAGATCTTTTTCTCTGCCTCTTGAACTCTATTCTCTCCTATTTTATTTATACCTATCTTAACTGCCTCTCTTATATATTCAGGAGGATATCCTTTAGCAACAGCAACTACTGAAATCTCAGAAGGATCTCTTCCACACTCTTCAGCTTTCTTTATTATCCTCTCTTGAACTCTTTTCCAGTTTTCTGCTATGAAGGAAAGATCATTCATACTAAAGAACCTTTAACACCCTTCCTTTAATTATTCTCTCTTTTAATATTATATTGTCAATCTCAATTGGTAAAGTATTTATTTTGTAAAAATTTTTTAAAACTTCTACTTCTAAAATCTTTACCTTGATTATAATCCTATCATTACAATTAATTATTAGATATTTATTTCTTTCAAAAGGGGCTTTAGAGAAAAGGACTAAATACTTAGGAGGAAAATCTCTAATAACTCCAATTATTTCACCTTTTTTTACCTTCCGGTTTAAATAATACGAATATCTTGCTTTTTTTAAATCCTCCCAAGCCAGAGTCTTCCACTTTAAGTCATTTTTAACAAGGTTATCTATATGAAAAATTGCATAGCCAGATTTTTCTGAGATAATTAAATTTTCATATTTCTTCTTAAGTTTTTGAAGTTCCTCATAAATTGTGTCTAGCTTGATGATGTACTCCTTCCTCAAAAAGGATAACCTTTTTATGTTTTCTACAATCTCATTGTACCTACTAAAATCTCCTAAAAAAGCCTCAATCCTTAGTTCATCTATAGAAAGATTTATTTTTTCTCCTATTTCATCTAAGGTTTTTAATGTGTCTTTATATTTATCTCCTAAAATGTCTTCCTCAGGAGAAGTTCTTTTATTTGTATCTTCAATATATCCAACTACCTGTCCTACTCTTACTTTTTCCATTTCTCTAACATTAGTCCTAAGAATCCCATCTAAGGGAGCTCTAAGAACTTGCTCATCAAAAACAAATATACCTATAATCTCATAGTTCTCTTTCCATCTCGTGATAAGAAAAATAACTAAAGCAAAAGTTACCAATGTTATTAATAAAATCAAAAATCTTTTAGGTCTAAATAGTCTTTTATTTTTTTGAATTTTGTAAAAATCTTCTCTATATAAGGTCATTTTAAAAAGATGTATCCTAAATTTCTATTTGAGTTTCTATCTCTACGAAAAGAGTAAAAATTTTTGTCACAAAAAGTGCATATATGAGAAATTTCTATATTTGAATCTGGAATATTCTCTTTTTTGAATTGATAGTTTACCAGCTCTACGAGGTCATAGAAAGTTTTGTGATTTCTTGTTATTATGAACTTTTTATATTCCTTAGGAAGTTGACTTATAAAGTCTTCTTTTACTTCAAAACAACAAGAATGAATACTTGGACCTACACTTATTAAAATCTCTTTAGAATCTATACTATAACTTTCTTTTATATGCTTAATAACCTTCAAAGGAAAGTCTCTTATGGTGCCTCTCCAGCCTGAATGTACTAACCCCACAAGTTTAATTTTGGGAACATATATATAAATGGGCATACAGTCAGCAAAAAACATGATTAATGGTCTTTTTCTTTCCAAACTAAGAAGGGCATCGGTTTTATACGCAATCTTAGGAAAAATTTTGTTTACCTCTTTTTTGACTAAGTATATTTTATCACCATGTACCTGATCTGCGAAAATCCAATTCCCAGAAGGCACTTTAATTAGAAAAAAGAACCTGAGATAATTATACAGGTAACGAAAACCAAATTTAAAGGGAAAAGAAAAAGGATAAGAAACAAACCCATGAGAAATTTCAGAAAACTCACTCAAAAGCTTAGATCTCCAGATCATGTGCATACTCCACAAGCATTACAATTTTTTCTACATGCCATAGTTAGCTTTCCTTCATATGCTTTTTCCCTTTCCCTCCATAAATAGTCCTTTCTCACCCCTGTATCTACCACATCCCATGGCAAAACATCATTTTTGTCTTTTTTATTAAGATAGTTCAAAAAAAGATCCTCATTATTCCTCATAAACTTTTTAAGAATTGAAACAGAAATCTCCTTGTTCTCATATATCTCTTTCCAAAGCTTATTTAAATTCCGGTCTCCTCTACTAAAAACTCCTTGCCAAAAACTCCAAAAATAATCTTCCATCTCTATTCTTACCCTTTTAATTTCCCTCAACTTCTCGGATAAAACTTTCTGCGTAGAAACAATATACTCTTCATTTTCCATTTTCTCCCATTGAAAAGGTGTGTGAGGCTTAGGTATAAAAGTAGAGAAACTAACACTTATTTCTACTTTGGGATTTAATTTTCTTATCTCTCTTACTAAGGAATAAATACCTTCTATATCTTCACTTTTTTCTGTAGGAAGTCCAAGCATAAAATATAATTTCAAGGTTTTGATCTTGTAATTTTTCAATTTATTCACAAAATTTAATATATCTTCATTGGAAAAGCCCTTATTCAAGACTATTCTCAATCTGTCTGTTCCTGTCTCAGGAGCTATGGTCACAGTTTTTTGTCCTGATTTCTCAATTAAACTAAGCAAATCTTCATTAATATCTTCAAGCCTTAAGGAAGAAAAAGAAAGGAGTACTTCCCCATTACAGAACATATTTTCAATTTCTCTCAAGTTTAAGTTAGGATCAATAGCAGGGACAATTAATCCAATTTTAGGCGAAAAATCATAAAACTCTTTTAACTTTTTATTTATCACTTCTATAGTAGAGGATCGATAGGGTCTATAAAAATAACCAGCAAGACAAAATCTGCATTGATATTTACACCCTCTAACCAATTCGCACAAGGCCATATTTGAAAATACGGCATTTTCAGATATTATAGGAGAGACCATGGGATCATTTTCAAAGTTTAAATATATTCTTCGTTTGATAGGTAATTTCTGTTCCACAGAAGGAATATAAATACCTTCGACATTCTTCAGGATTTCAAAAAATTCTTTTTTGTTTAGTTTTTTTTCTTTTTTAAAAATTAAATATTCTGAAAATTCCTTTACCAGCTCTTCTCCTTCTCCTATAAATAGGATGTCTAAAATATCTGCAAGAGGTTCAGGATTAGCACTTAAAGCTATACCTCCACCTACAATTAATGGATAAGAGTCATCCCTTTCGTAAGAGAAAAGAGGAATATTTTCTCTGCTTAGGATGTAGACAATATTAAGGAAGTCTAATTCAAAACTTACAGAAAAAGCTAAAGCGTCAAATTCAGATAAAGATTTAAAACTTTCTATAGAATAAAGTCTAAAGTCAGTTCTTTTCCTCCAATCATTAGGTATATAAGCTCTTTCACAAAGAATCCCCTGACACTTGTTAAAGATTTCATAAATACCTACATATCCTAAGTTGTTAATGCTAACAGAGTAAGCATTTGGATATATTAGTAGTATACTTACATCTCCACCCCTTTTTGTTAACTTAAATCCTTTTTCTTTTTCTCTAAGATTGATTATCTCCTTTTTTATGTTCCAGTTCAATTAATCTTTTTCTCCTTAGAATTGCTGGTATGTCTAAGTCCTCTTCAGAAATACTAGTATAATCTTTTCTTTTAGTACTATCTTCCTGACTCACTACCTCTTCTTGATGATCAAAACCAGTAGCAATTAAGGTGACTTTTATTGTATCCTTCATATTCTCATCTATAACTGCACCAAATTTTATGTTTGCCTCAGGATCTACTTTTGGGGTTATTACTTCTGCTATTTCTTCTACTTCATGAATAGAGAGATCTAAGCCTCCAGTTACATTAAATATAACACCTTTAGCTCCATTTATAGAAAAATCTAAAAGAGGACTATGAAGAGCATTTTGTGCCGCCTCCTTAGCCCTATTTTCTCCCTTTCCAATACCTATACCCATATAGGCAGTACCCGCTCTTGACATTATAGATTGAATATCTGCAAAATCTAAATTAATAAGTCCTGGAACAGTAATAAGCTCAGTAATACCTTGTACCGCTTGTTTCAGAACCTCATCTGCTTTCTTAAAAGACTCTAATATTGGAGTATTTTTATCACCAATCTTTAATAACTTATCATTAGGAATAATAAGTAAAGTATCAACCTTATTTCTTAGCTTTTCAATACCTTCCATAGCATTTACTCTTCTTTTTCTTCCTTCAAAACTAAAAGGTAAAGTGACTACTGCGATTACAAGTTTAGCTATTTCTTTGGCTATCTCAGCAATAACTGGAGAGGCACCTGTACCTGTACCCCCTCCCATTCCAGCAGTAATGAAAATCATGTCAGCATCTTGAAGAATATCTTTAATTATATCTCTACTCTCAATGGCAGCCTTCTCTCCAATCTTAGGGTCGCCACCTGCTCCAAGTCCTTGGGTAACTTGCTCTCCAATCTGAACCTTATGAGGAGCCTTATTTAAGGCAAGAACCTGAACATCAGTATTTATCGCAATAAACTCAACTCCTTGAATTCCAGCCTCAATCATCCTATTAACAGCATTTCCTCCTCCCCCACCAACACCAATAACTTTAATTTTTGCTCTCATCTCATCAAATTTATCTAAATTGTCTGACAACAGTGAGAACAATATAATACACCACCTTCCCCTATATTTACTCCTTAAAAGGACTAAATATATTTTTAAATATTTCCTTTAAATAGTCAAGGAAATTTTTACTACTTTCATCTGTAGAAACTGTCCTTGTAATCCTTTCCAAAGCGCCTACAGCTGAAGAATAAAAAACAGCATCTTTTTCTTCAAAAATATTATAAACCCGAAGACTACGACTAACCCTCACAGGTACTTTCAAATACTCCTGAGCAAACTCTTCTAATCCATCCAAAAGTGCAGTACCACCCGTAATTACTATGCCCCCTGGAATCAATTCTATTGGAGAATTTAACTCCTCTAATTTCTTCAAGACAAAATCTAAAATTTCCTCTACTCTTGGCTGAATAATTTCTCTAACCTGAGAGGTGTTAATTTTTATTCTTTTCTGTTGTAAAGACATCACTTCTAAGGATTCTTCTTTTTCTTCCTTAAGTGTACCTATGATCTTTTTTGCCCTTTCTGCCTCCTCGGTAGGTATTTTTAAAGTTATTGCAATATCTTTTGTAATTCTTTCCCCTCCCAACTTCAATATTCCAATAGCATACAGATATCCTTCCTTAAAAACAGCAAGATTTGTTAGATCTCCTCCAATATCTACTAAAACTACCCCCAAATTTTTTTCTTCTGGTGTTAATACAGCTTCCGAAGCTGCAATTTCTTGGGGAATAAAACCCTCTATATTTATTTCTGCTTTTTGAAAAGCATTTATAATATTTCTTAGCTGAACCTTATCATGGGTTACCAATAACAAGTCTGACTCAAGCCGTGTCCCTATCATTCCTATAGGATTCATAATACCATTTTGTCCGTCAAGCCTAAAACCTCGTACTACATGATATATGACTTCTCTATCTTCTGGAATTGACGTAGCTTTTGCAGCTTCAATTGCTCTTCTAACATCAGACTCTGTTACCTCTTGCTCCCGGCTTTTAACAATAATCATACCCCTACTTGGTATAGCTGTGATTTTTTCCCCACTTATAGTAGCTATCATTTTAGGAATACTTCTTATTCCTGCCATTCTTACTGCCCTTTGTACTGCCTCTTTTATACAAGCGCTTGCCTCCTGAATGTCATTAATAACCCCATAGCTGATACCCTTTGATGGTATCATAGAAAATCCAATTAATTCTAATTCCTCATTTTTTTCACTTAAATTGGCAATTACTACTGCAACTTTTGTAGATCCAAGATCAATAGCCCCTATAAAATCTGACATCTAAGTTCCTCCAATGAAAGGAATACGAAATCTAAAATCTAAGGTTTTTCCTTTCAAATTAAAATTCTTTACAATATCCATGATATATCTCTTTTTTTCCTGATAATCTTCAAGACTAATTTTTAAAATACAGTCTTCTCCGTATATTTCAAAATATTTATCATAAAACTTAATTCTATGGATTCTAAAAAATCCAAAATTTCTGAGTATGTCCTGTATAAGTCCTATATCATTTGTTCCTTCTATTTTTATTGTACCATCAAAAGGTGCATATTTTTTCATTATTGCAAATTTCTGATTGTAGTAGTAGTTTTTTTTATTAAATTCAACATAGAGTAAAGTTTTTGCTTCATCATACTTCACATATATTCCCCATGGTATATAGCTTATCTTAGTAATAATGAGATTATATTTTTGCTCTATCTTAGGAACTAATAAGCTTACAAATAAAATATTCCTAAACTTTAAATCCTTTCTTATTACATTTAAAAGCTCATCAACTTTTGGATCTATTCTTATATAGAGGATCCAAGTAGAGGATATGACTATTAAAAGTATAAAAAAAACAAGTAAAAATTTTTTCATGTTACCAAATAATAATCTCTGGCTCCAAATCTATACCATAGGCCTCCTTCACTTTGTCTTTTATAATATTTATAATCTCTAAAACATCCTTACTTCTTGCCCTGCCAACATTTATTATAGTGTTTGCATGCTCATAAGAAACCATAGCATCTCCAATACTAAAGCCTCTAAAACCTAAGTTATCAATAAAATATCCTGCAGGTCCTTCCTTAGGATTTTTAAATACACTCCCAGCAGACGGATATTTAGGAAGCTTTTTACTTCTTTCCTTTATAAAAAACTTAATCTCTTTTAAAGATTCTTCCTTAGGTTTTTCCTCTAATCTTAACAGCACTTTTTTAATAATCCAGTCTTTTGGAATGTTTGAGCTTCTATAATTAAAATTAAGTTCTTTTTTGCCCAAAAACATTTCCTCAAAATGTTCATTTAAAACATAGACTCCCTCTACAAAATCACCTATAGCTTTTCTAAAGGCTCCAGCATTGCCCATCACCGCTCCTCCTATAGTTCCAGGAATACCTATCATAAATTCAAGCCCACCCATATTTTTTTCAACCATAAAAGAGATTAATTTAGAGATTAAGCATCCCGATTCTACTTCCAGATGGCTATTATCTACAAAATTGATTTTCCCCAGGTTCTGATTCAATCTAATTACTGCTCCTTTAATCCCTTCATCAGGTGCAAGAATATTAGTACCTTGTCCCATTACTTTTGTTGGGATATTATTCTCTTTAAGAATTTGAAGAATTAAGATAAGTTCTTCCCAAGAATATGGAATAATGAATAAGTCTACTTTTCCCCCAATCTTAAAAGAGGTATAATGAGATAAATTCACATCTTTATAGATTTTGGATTTAAAATTATATTTATTGAGAATATTCCAAATTAGCATCTTTTCTACCCCGAGCAAGTAAAGCTTCCCCCACTTTCCATACATTTCCAGCCCCAAGAGTAAGTAATAAATCACCTTTTTTCAAAATACTTTTTGCTTTAGATGCTGCCTCAATAATATTATCCACAAGATACACCTCGAGGTTAGGATATTTTTCTCTTATCTCATCATAAATATTTTTACTACTAACACCAGGAATAGGTTTTTCTCCTGCAGAATATATCTCAGTCAAAATAATCACATCACCTAAGGATAAAGCCTCAGCAATCTCTTTGCTTAAGAAATACGTCCTTGTATATCTATGAGGCTGAAAAACTACCACTAACCTTCTATTATAAAGTCGCAATGTTTCTAAGGTAGCCTTTATTTCTGTAGGATGATGTCCATAATCATCAAAGACTAAAATATCATCTTCAATAATCCCCTTAAGCTGAATTCTCCTTTGCACTCCTTGAAATCTTTCAAGAGCTTTGGTGGTTGTCTCAAAATCTAAACCCAAAATCTTTGATACCGCAATAGCAGAAAGAGAATTTAATATGTTATGCTTTCCTGGCACTCTTAACTTTACCCTTCCTAATTTCTCATTTCTAAAATAAACATCAAATTCTGACCCGGAGAGGTTGAGGACTATATTATCTGCTTTAAAATCAGCGTTAGAAAAACCATAAGTGTAATATTCTTTATTTTTAATTTTTCTAATTATATCTCTGACATTTTCACAGTCTAAATTTAAAACTGCAAAACCACCCTTAGGCACCTTTTCTATTACTTTCAAGAATGTATCTTTGATTTTTTCCAAGCTCTTATAATAGTCAAGATGGTCATTATCTATATTGGTAATTACAAGGATATAAGGATCTAATTTTAAAATAGAGCCATCACTTTCGTCTCCTTCAGCCACTAAATATTCTCCATTTCCAAGTTTTGCATTACCTCCTATATCTTCAAGTTCCCCACCTACCAATATAGTAGGGTCTATTTTATTATTCTCAAGTACTAAAGCAATCATAGAGGTTGTTGTAGTCTTTCCATGAGCTCCCCCTACAATTATTGATTTCTTCTCTTTTGTCAAGTCGGCAAGAAGATCACTCCTATGAAGTATAGGAATATTTCTCTCCTTAGCATAAACATATTCCTCATTATCGGGAGGAATAGCAGAAGATATAACTACTAAATCCACATTATTCACATTTTCAGGATTATGCCCTTTATAGATCTTTACCCCTTTAGATTTAAGTCTTATAGTAGAAATATTTTCTTGAATATCAGACCCAGAAACTTCATACCCTCTTTCTACGCATATATATGCTAAAGCACTCATTCCAGTTCCCGCAATACCAATAAAATGGATCCTTTTAGCATTTAACAAATCAATTCCTCCCTTCTAACTTCTCCAAAATAAGATTCCAAAAATTTTCTCTTCCATTAGCAATAGATATTTTTCTACATGCTTCAGATGCTTTAGCAAGTCTATCCTTATTATCCCATTTATCCAAAAGATTAATTAATTTCTCAGAATTTAATTGATTTTCTAAGAGTAACTCCCCTCCACCTACTTTAACTACCACCTCAGCATTATATATCTGATGGTTATCCTTAGCATAAGGATAGGGAATATATATAGCAGGAAGTCCGGCTATCAAGAATTGAGCAATAGTAGTTGCTCCCGCTCTACTTATGGCAAAATCTGACCCACATATAGCAAGTTCCATATTTTTAATAAAAGGCACAGGATTATAACCCTCTTTCGCCCATTCCTCTATGGGTATTCCTTCTATATAACTTACATAGTTTTTTTCTCCTATCTGATGGAGAATTTGCCACCCATTATTTAATAAATAAGGTATAATTTTTTTAACCTCGTAATTTATCTTCATTGACCCCTGACTTCCTCCAGTTATAAGAAGAAGCTTGCGATTTTCATCAAAGCCTAATTCCTTTTTACACCTTGCTTTATCCATTGTCAATAATTCTGTCCTTACAAAATTCCCAGTAAGATAAATTTTATCTTTATCTTTAAAATACTCCCTTGTTTCAGGAAAAGAAACAGCAACCCCTTGAGAAAATCTGTAGAAGAGTTTTGTTACCCTTCCTGGAATCACATTTTGTTCGTGTAAAAAGAAAGGAAGTTTTTTAATAATAGAAGCAACAATTATAGGAACTGTAATGTAACTTCCAAACACAACTAAAATATCAGGTTCTAATTCTCCTAATATCTTTAAAGCATCTTTTATACTCAGGTAATAACTTAGTTTTTTAATATCTGAACTCTTTATAATGTCTAATCCGTAGAAATCATATTTTCCTGCTATTAACTTTTCTTCAAAACTGTTTTTCCTACCTATAAAACTTATTTTCCAATGAGGAGCCCTCTCAGATATATAGTCAGCCATGTTTAAAGCAGGGATCACATGCCCCCCAGTACCACCTGCTACAAACAAAATATTTATCATTTTTTATCACCCAAAATTGCAATTTTCATGAGAAGTCCAACCTGTGCCCAATTAACCATCATGGAAGATCCTCCAAAACTTAAAAAAGGTAATGGAAGTCCCATTACAGGTAGAAAACCCAAGTTCATTAATATATTCAAGATTATCTCTACACACCAATAAACTAAAACCCCCATGCTTAAAAGTCCAGAAAAAACATCGGTCTTTGATGCTTTTATTGATAAATTGAATAAGGTTAACATAAGAAAAAAATACAGCATCAAGATCACTGTACCCGCCATTAAACCTCCTTCTTCATAAATCACAGGCAATAGAAAATCATTATAAGCCTCGGGGATATAAAATTTCAATACACCCCTTCCCCATCCTTTGCCGAAAATTCCGCCATCTTTTATGGCTTTTAGAGCTTGCTCCTGTTGAAAAGTTTTGAAAAAGGGAATGCCTTTATTTAACACTAATCTTTCCTTCCTATATTCTCCTGTTAATATTCCAAAGCTAAATACCAAGGATATTATTAACAACATAACTAAAGCCTGTTTAAAATTCATTTTTGAAACAAATAGTATTACAAAGGTGGATAGGAAGAAAAGAACTATCATGCTCATGTTAGGTTGAAAGTAAAGGACAATGGATATTAAAAGAAGAAAGAGAATAATCCATAAAAATCTTGCACCATCAATTCTCTTTTTTTCACTATTTGAAGATAAAAAGCTTGCTAGAAATATTATCCATGAAAATCTCAAGACTTCTACAGGTTGTATTTGAATAGGACCTATTTCAATCCACCTTGCCACATTTCTTGAAACTTTTCCAAAAGGAGGTATAAAAACTAATATGAGTAAAAAGAGAGAAATAAGCAAAAGTAAAAGAGAGTTTTTGCGCCAAAAATCTAAAGAAAAAGCACTTACAATAAAAGATATTCCAATAGCAAGAGGTAGATAAATAAGTTGATGTTGGAAAAAATAAGAAGAATTATTTAAAGTTAAACTTGCCCATCTCCAACTCGCAGTGTGAATAATGGGAAGACTAAGTAATGATAAAATCAAAGCTAAAATAAATATTAACTTATCATACTTTTTCATTTTTCATTCTCTCAAAAACATCATTAAAAATTTTTCCTCTTTCTTTATAATTTCTAAACATATCAAAACTAGCACAAGCTGGAGAGAGCAGTATTACGTCTCCAGGCTCCGACACTTCGTAAGCTCTCCTTACAGCATCCTCAAGAGAATCTGCAATCACATAAGGAATTTCATACTCCTCAGAAAGCTCCCTCATGATTTCTTTCGTCTCTCCAATTAACACTACTCTCCTTACTTTACTCTTTTTTATATTCTCAAAAAGTTCATGAAAATCAAAATTTTTATTTCTTCCTCCAAGAATAAGTATGATAGGAGAATTTATACTATTAATTGCTGAACTTGTAGACACAGGATTTGTTGCCTTTGAATCATTTACGAAAACTCTTCCGTTGAGCTCTCCAATTCTCTGAAGAGCAAAAGGTATACCTTGAAAATCTTCTCCTGTTTTCTCAATAACCCTTTCTTCTACTCCTAATAATAGTCCTACTAAGGCAGAAGCCATAAAGTTGCTAATCAGTATTCTGTTCCAAATACCTTTTGGAATAGTTAATGAACCATATCTTTCAGATAATTTATAAAACACTTTATTTCTACTCTCATCATAAAATATTCCATCATTTTCATGCTTTTTAAATCCAAAAAATAATTTTTTAACTTTGTAAGGTTTTGCTAAATTAATTATTTCTTCCTGATCATAACTCAGAATTGCATAGTCTTCTTCTTTTTGATTCATAAAAATTCTTGATTTTGCTAACATATACTCATCCATGCTTGAATACCTGTCTAAGTGATCAGGATAAATATTAATAAATAAAGATATAAAAGGTCTAAATTTTTCAATATCCTCCAATTGAAAACTACTTACCTCAAGAACAAAATATCCTTCCTTTAAGTCTTTTACAACACTAATAAAAGGTAAACCAATGTTCCCAGCTACTATATTAGGTATTCCTGCATTCTTTAAAATCTCACCAATTAAAGTGGTAGTAGTGGATTTTCCCTTAGTCCCTGTTATAGCTATTATGGGCACTTTAGCATACCAATATGCAAGTTCAATTTCACTTATAACTTTTATATCCCTTTTTTTAGCCTCGATATATATGGGATTTGTTTTAGGAATTCCTGGACTTATTACAACAAGGTCTATATTCCTTAGTATTTCTATAGGATGCCCTCCAAATATATATAATATATCATTATTTCTGAAGAAATCTAATAAGTTCTTAAAGTCTTCCTCTTCTTTATAATCATTTACTATAACTTTTGCTCCTTCTTCTTTTAGAAATTTTGTTGTACTTATCCCGCTTTCTCCAAGTCCAAGCACCAATACCCTTTTTCCTTTTAAGTCAAATTCCATAAGATTATTCCCCCAATCATCATAATTAGATGAATAATATAAAATCTCCAAACAACTTTTGTTTCTTTCCAACCCTTTAGCTCAAAATGATGATGAAGAGGGCTCATCAAGAAAACTCTCCTTTTCTTCCATTTGTAAAAAAAGACTTGGATAAAAACAGATAATGATTCAATTAAAAATATACCCCCCAAAAACACAAGCAATAACTCAACCTTATTAATGATCGATAGAGACGCAATAAATCCTCCTAAAGCAAAGGCACCTACATCTCCCATAAATATCTCTGCAGGATGAGAATTAAACCACAAAAAGGCAATAAGTGCTGTTATCATTAAAGATATTTCAAGAGTAAGCTCATTATTAAATTGAAAATTATAAATAAGAAAGAAAAACAGAGTTATAAGAGAAGTACCTCCCGCAAGTCCATCAAGACCATCGGTTAAGTTAATAGCATTAGGTACTGCGATGAAAACAACAAAAAAGAGAATTACATAAAAAATCCTTGAGCTTATAATAAGCTTAGATCCCCAATAAATCTTATAATCGTGGAATGAAAATATGTAAAGAAGAAGAGTTATTATGAACGAGAGAAAGATCTTTCTTAAAGGTCTTATACCATAATCTTTATTTACCATAAGTTTAAAATCATCAAGAAGTCCTAATAGTCCAAATAAGATAGTAGAAAGAGACGGAAAAAAAGTCTCTTTAAAAAATAGAAAAGGAATAGAAACTATCAAAAATATTATTCCTCCCATAACAGGAGTTCCTGATTTTTGAAAATGAGATGATGGTCCCTCTTTTCTAATGTATTTACCAATGCCTTTACTTTTTTGAAAATTAATCCAATACTTGAGAATTAATAAAAAAACAAAAAATGCTACAAGACTAGTAAAAAGTATGATATTCATAACTCATCCTCCAAAAATTTGACAAAATTTTCCATATACATTGCTCGAGACCCCTTTACAAGAATAGTATCCCCAGAAAAAAGAGAATTTTTAAGAATACTTTTAATTTCCTCAGGATCTTTAGACCAATATATCCTTTTCTTGTCAAGATTCTGATATGTGTCTAAAGCTTTTCTCATTTCTGGACCATAAAATATAGCCATATCTATATTTCTCTTCAAAACCTCCTCTATTACCTCTCTATGCCCATCAATGCTATGATCTCCAAGCTCCAGCATGTCTCCAAGAAGTACAATCTTTCTTCCTGAACTCTTTAGAAGATCAAGATACTCAATAGCAGTTCTCATAGAGTCAGGGTTAGCGTTATAGGTGTCATCAATAATTACTAAACCATTTTCTTTTCTTTTCAAATTAAGCCTTTGCTTAGGTAAATCAAAATAAAAATCTTTTTCTAAACTATACACACTTTCTGGAGAAATAACCCACAGAACTAATAAGCTCAAAAGGAGATTTCTATATATGTTAAGAGGATAAATCGGCAAGGAAAGTTTTATATCCTTTCCATCCGGAAAGTTAATTTTCAAGAGATAATTTTCTTCATTTTTTTCCACTATCTCCCCTCTAAGATCACTTCTTTCATCAAAACCAAAAGTATATTTCTTAATCTTCAATTTTTCGTAAATCCTCATGGAAAAAGGATCGTCGTTATTCAAAATAGCAACACCATCCTGCTTTATATGCTCAAAAATTTCTGCCTTTGCTTCCATAATTGCTTCCCTTGACCCAAGTCTTCCTATATGAGCCCATCCAATGTTAGTTATTACACCAATATCAGGCTCCGCGATCTTACTCAGTAGACTTATCTCTCCTTTATTCCTCATCGCCATTTCCAATACTAAAAAATCTACATCTTCTTCTGCGTCTAAAATGCTTAAAGGAACACCAATTTCATTATTGAAATTCTCTCTACTCACATAAGTTTTGCCAACTATACTTAAAAGCTTTCCAATTAAATTCTTAGTAGTAGTTTTTCCTGAGCTACCTGTAACGCCAATAACTTTAGTCTTCAATTTTCTTCTATAATAGTTAGCAATATCCTGCAATGCTTTTAAAGTATCCTGAACTCTAATTACAAAAATGTTCCCTTCTACAGCGATTTCACGACTTATTATTATGCCCTTTACACCCTTTAATATGGCATCTTTCACAAAATCATGACCATCGAATTTCTCACCTTTTAATGCAATAAACACTTCATCTTCATTAATATTACGCGTATCAGTACTTATAGAATCTACCTTTTCTCTAATATCCCCTTTTATCAAAACCCCATTAGTAGCTTCTAATATATCTTCTACTGTCAGATCAAGCTTCATTATTTAATCTCTCCAATATATATTTTCTTGCTATTTCCTGATCACTGAAAGGAATCTTTATAGTTCCAATTATTTGATAATCTTCATGCCCTTTACCCGCTATTAAAACCGAGTCATCTTCTTTTGCTATCTCGATAGCCTTTTTGATTGCTTCTTCTCTATTTTCAATCACAAAGTAATCTAATCTTCCTACTCTCTTAATGCCTTTTTCAATTTCTCTTATGATTTTCATAGGATCTTCAGTTCTTGGATTATCAGAGGTAACTATAACCACATCTGCAAGCTTTGCAGATATTTCTCCCATTTTATCTCTTTTTGTAGGATCTCTATCTCCACCACACCCAAAAACTACTATTACCCTCCCCTTAGTAAATTCTTTTATCGTTTGTAAGACATTATAAAGTCCATCGGGGGTATGAGCATAATCTACAATAACATTGAAATTTTGTCCTTCTCTTATAAACTCAAGTCTTCCTTTTACTCCTTTAAAAGTAGAAAGAATCTTAGAAATGTCTTCTAAAGGTTCCCCTAAGCCAATTAGTACTCCCACAGCAAAAAGAATGTTATAAATATTAAACTTCCCTCTCAACTTGGTGTCAATTACAGTGTCCCCCAAAGGAGTCGCTATCTCAAGTATCATACCACTGTTAGTATTTTCATATTTTTTTAAATATATGTCCCCTTCTTCTAGTGATGCCCATAGAACTCTCTTATCGGTTAAATTTATCCTTTTAGTCCATTCATTATCCCTATTTATTACAGCAAAACCCTCATCTTCAAGGTGATCAAATATCTTTAATTTGGCTTGAAAATAATCTTCCATGGTCTTGTGAAAATCAAGATGATCTTGAGTTAAATTAGTAAAAACAACAGCCTTTAAAGACACCCCATCAATTCTCTTTAGAGAAAGAGCATGAGAAGAAACTTCCATAGCTAAAAATTTTACCCCTTTATTTACCATTTTACTTAAAATTTCTTGAAGCTCTTGAGGTTGAGGAGTGGTGAAGTTAGAAGGATAAGATTCTTCATCTATTCTATAATCAATAGTCCCAATTAAGCCTGATTTTAAACCCTTACCTTTCCAATAATGGTATAGTAAGCTTGTGGTAGTAGTTTTTCCATTAGTACCTGTAACTCCCACAATATTTAGGTGTTTAGAAGGAAAATTATAAAAGTACAAAGAGACCTTACTTAACACGTCAAATATTTCTTTTACTCTTATTAAGGCTACGTCTCTTTCAAAATTATCAACCTCTCCCTCAAAAAATACTGCTCTTGCTCCTTTTGATATAGCATCACCTATGTACCTTCTTCCATCGTCTCTCGTGCCAGGAAGAGCAAAAAAGATATTCCCTTCTTTTACCTTCCTTGAGTCCGTAGCTATTCCTGTAATATTCCCATCTAAATATCCCTTAGTTTCAATCACATACTCTCTCACATATTCAACTATTTCTTTTAATTTTCTCAATTTATCATCCTCCCATATATTGCTAATCTTTTAATTATTTCTCTAAAAAGTGGTACTACCGTTTCTGCGGCAAATCTTCCTTTTTTAGGCTCTTCCAACATAATTAGAATACTATATTTTTTATCTTCTAAAAAGATATAGCCTATAAAAAAATGATTGTATATATCTATATATCCCTGAGATGTAGAGACTTGAGCAGTACCAGTTTTACCTGCAATATAATATTTTAAACTTGAAAGATTATTAGCTGTACCTTTCTTTACAACCTCCCTCATCATTTTTAGTACCTCTTCAGAGGTTTCTTTTGAAAAAACCTGTCGGAAAATTTCTCTATGACTTTCTTCCGAAGGTTTTCCAATACCCTTTATTAATCTTAGTTTTAATAAAATTCCATCATTGCCAAAAACGCTTAGAATCCACAACATCTTTAGAGGATTCATAGCAATACCATGACCAAATCCAATAGTTCCCCTATTTACTAAGCTTTTTTCAATATCCGCAACTGTAGCATCCCTATCCACAAATTTAGCATCAATAGGAACAGGATTATTTATACCGAGCAAATCAAAATACTTATTCCAAATCGAATAAGGAATTTTTTTTGCAAGGTGATAAAAGTATATATTACAAGATTTAACAACAGCCTCTTCTAAATTAACTATCCCATGGGGTTCTGTGCATTTAACTTTATATCCGTCACTTATTTCTTCACCTTTACAATAAACAGTCTCTAATGGATCTACCAATTTCTCTTCTAAAGCAATTCCCGCAGTTATGATCTTAAATAAAGATCCAGGCTCATAAAGAGAATATATGGGACACTTTATATTCTGAGAACTATTTATTATTTCTGTTAAGCTTCCATTTGTGTCTATATCGGGAAGAGAGGCTAAGACCAAAATCTCTCCTGTATTAAGATCCATTATTCCAACAAAGCCCCCTTTTGCCTCATATTCTTTAACATAATCCCTAAGATAAAGAGAAACAATTTCTTGAAGATTTTTATCTATAGTAAGATAGATATTTTTACCTTTGTTTAAATAATTATCAAGAAAAGCCTCTAACCCATATAATCCCTGAGAATCTACTCCCACAAAACCCAGTAAATTTGAAGTCCCTATTTTTAAGGGATAGGATCTATAATTTTCTTCTACTACAAAAATCTTTCTTCCATCCACATACTTCTTTATCCTATCATATTCCTTCTCCGAAAGAATTCTTTTAATCCAAATAAAGCTTACCTTTAAATTTAATTTACTAAGAACATCTTTTTTATCTAAATTTAACTCCTTACTCAATAAAGTAGCGATTCTATTCCTTTCTGCATTATTAAGGATAGATGGATTTACTGCCAAGGATTTTCTCTTTATATTAAAGGTTAGTTCATACCCATTTCTATCAAAGATAAGTCCTCTTTCCGAATTTGGAGGAATAAATACTATATTCTCAGGTTTAGAAACCTGAGAATAAATAATAAACCCTTCAACAAAAAACAAGATTAAGATCCAAAATGTGAAAAATATTCTTGCCCTTAATATACTCATTCAATCCATTTCTATTTCTCTAAACTCAAAGCATAATATTTTTCTTTATTTATTTCAGATATTCTTCCATTATAAATTCTAAATTCTACCACATTTTTAGGATAAACAAGTCCCATTTCTAAAGCCTTCTTTTCTATTTTCTTTAGATCTAAATTAGATTGAATATAGTTTTCTAAATATGTTTTCTCTTTCTCTAAAATATCAATCTCGTTAATAACTTTCTTAATTTCACTTCGTAGTGCAGAGACCTTGATATTTAAAAAAACAGTACTTAAAAAAAGGAGAAAAAAGAACAAGATACTTAAAAACTGCTTCAAATTTATTCCCTCCTTTCTCCCACCCTTAATTTGGCACTTCTTGCTCTCCTGTTCTCTCTTATCTCATTAACAGATGGTCTTATTACCTTTTTGTTTACAGGAAAAATCTTATCTGAATGACTTTTAAAAAAGTTTTTAACTACCCTATCCTCTATGGAATGGTAAGTTAGCACCACGATTCTTCCCCTTGGTGCTAAAATAAAGGGAATCTGATCTAAAGCCCTTTTAAGAATATTTACCTCGTCATTCACTACAATTCTTAATGCTTGAAAAACCTTTGTTGCTTCATGCTTTTTTCTTTTAGGTATGACCTCCTCAACTACTTCTAAGAGATCCTTAACGTATACAAATTTTTTCTCTTTTCTTCTCTCAACTATTTTCTTTGCAAGTTTTCTTGAAAGAGGTTCCTCCCCATATTCCCAAAAGAGGTTTGAAAGCTCTAATTCATTGAAACTGTTTAATATGTCTGCTGCAGTTAGAGTAGTATCCTTAGAATATCTCATATCTAAGGGCTCCTCAGGTCGCATAAAGGAAAAGCCCCTTTCACTTTTTTCTATATGAAAGGAGGAAAAACCTAAATCAAACAAAATTGCATCTATGAACGACAATTTCAATTCCTTTAATATCTCCTGAACTTTGTCATATGTGGTATTAAATAATACGAAATTATTTGCTATTTTTCTTAGCCTTTCTCTTGCTAAATTAAGAACTTCCTCGTCTCTGTCTATACCTATAAGAAGTCCTTCTCCTTTTAACTCTCTTAAAATCTCACTACTGTGTCCACCAAGTCCTAAAGTAGCATCTACCACTATTTTTCCTGGAGAAAGTTTCAAATAATGAATAACTTCTTTTAACATTACAGGTTTATGAATGATTTCTATCTCTTCCATAATTCAGACACCTTTTCGTTTATTTCTTTCATACTCTCAAGAATATTCTCTTCCTTATTAAACTCTTCCCATCTCTCTTTAGCCCAGATTTCTATATGTCTTCCAGCCCCTATAATTACTACATCCTTATAAAGCTCAGCATAATCAATTAAAAAAGATGGAATAAGTATTCTGCCTAATTTGTCAGTAGTAACCTGTACCGATCCAGAAAACCAAAACCTACAGAGTCTCCTCATTAAATCATCTGTGGGAGAAAAACTACTAATAATTTCAGAAAAATTATTCCAATCAGTAATAGTATAGATATTCAAACACCTCTCAAAACCCCGGGTAAGATAAAAAGTTTCCCCCAAAAGTTGCCTAAAATTATTTGGAACAATTAGTCTTCCTTTTTCATCAAGTGAGTGATAATACTCCCCAACAAACAATTAATTTTCCCCCATCTTTTACCACTTTTTACCACTTTTTACCACAAGTATAGCATAAGACTTAACAAATAAAAAAAAGAGATTTATAAGGATTAGTCTATATTTGGAGTTAGAGAAATTAATATGATTTAACTTTTGTTTAATTTTTGTTTAATAAAAAAGAGGAGGAAGAAGCAGATCATAAGCCGAATTCTGTTCCCCATATATATGGGGCGGCAACCATCTATCTAGGGCAAGAATTACTTCTTGCCTCAAGCGGCCAACCCGAGGGTCGGCGGGCCACCTCAACCCCTCCTATTTGGCCTTGCACCAGGTGGGGTTTGCCAAGCCAGGAAGGTCACCCTTCCTGCTGGTGAGCTCTTACCTCACCTTTTCACCCTTACCCAAGGCAAAAACCTTGGGCGGTTTATTTTCTGTGGCACTTTCCTTCAGGTCACCCTGACTGGGTATTACCCAGCACCCTGCCCTTTGGTGTTCGGACTTTCCTCGGAATCTCTCGATTCCGCGGTTGCCTGATCTACTTCTTCCTCCTCATATAATTTAGTCCAAGGTACAACCTCAAATCCTCTTAAACCCTCTTTTCTAATGATCTTCCAATAAGGAACATTATAGGTAACTCTTTTCTCATATCCACATTCACAATACATAATTTTCTCTTCAACTCCATCTTCAAAAGGTGTAGGAGCTTTTAATAGTCTATACCTTGTGAGCAAAATTTTCCCGCATTTAGGACATTTAGGCGTTGTAAAGTATTTTATCAGCCTATCTCCAAGGTACAGTATTAACAAAGCCCCTACTATAAGAAGAATTGCTTCCATGTTATATCATTCCACCCATAAAATTCTACCACAATTTGGGCAATTTACAATTTCATTTCTCTTTACCCTTTCAAGAACTACCTTAGGAATGGCTATCTTACATCCTTCACATACATCTCTATTTACCCTTGCTATAGGTTTATAATTTTTTTGTTTTGACAATTTATCAAATTCCTCTAAATCATCAGTAGGAATCTCCTTTCTTTTATCCTCAATTTCTATATGTAAAAGCTCTATCTCATTCTCTACATTTTTTATCTTTTCTTCATATTCCTTCACTTTATTATCAAAGGTTATTTTAGACTCATTAAAAGCTTTCTCCAATTCTTTCTCGGTCTTTGTTTTCTCTTCTAACTCAATCATTAGATTCAAAATTTCGTCCTCAATTTTTGAGATTAAACTCTTTAAATTTTCTATCTCCTTTTCCATATGCATTACTTCCTTAGGGTTTTTTAAAATTAATATTCTCCTTTCTTCATTAGTAAGCTTCTCTTTTAATAAAACCAACTGATCTTCTTTTTCCCTTTGTTGATCTCTTAGCTTTTTAATCTGATCTCTAATATTGATTAGATTTTCTTCTTTCAATTTTATTTCTCCTAATTTTTCATTCTTAAAGATATCAAATTCTGCTTGAAGCCCCTTTAAATTTTTTTCAGATTCTCGGTATTTTAATTGTAAATCTTGTATTTCTAATAATTTTGGAATTAACTCTCTTTTCATACTAACTCCCTTCCTAAAAGAACATAAAGATCCTCGTTTATTTTAGACTATAAAGGAGGAAAAGAAAAGAGTAAAAAAATTGGTGGGCGGAGCAGGATTTGAACCTGCGACCTCCTGCGTGTGAAGCAGGCGCTCTAACCTCTGAGCCATCCGCCCACCACAATAGTTCTTTATATAAAAAAATTGGTGGGCCCGCCAGGATTCGAACCTAGAACCAACCGGTTATGAGCCGGCTGCTCTGCCGTTGAGCTACGGGCCCAACCATCGAAGAAAATTATAATATATTCTTCCCTAAAATTCAAGTGCCCTCTAAATAAAACTCATCGGGGAATGGGCTTTTAGCTTCCATTCCCCGACTTTGGATTTTAGATCTTAGGTAGTTCTTTCAATGCCTCTTCAACCTTATCTTTTGGATAGAAATAGTCTTCAAGTTTTCCAGAAAGATATTGATCATAAGCAGACAAATCAAAGAATCCATGTCCACTCAAATTAAATAATATTACTTTCTTTTCTCCTTTTTCTTTTGCATCTAAAGCCTCATCGATGACAGCTCTAATAGCGTGAGTGGATTCTGGAGCAGGTACAATACCCTCAGTCTTTGCAAAGATCACTCCTGCTTCAAATACTTTTGTCTGGGGATAAGCTACAGCTTCTATGTACCCATGGTGATATAAAGCACTAACCAAAGGAGCCATACCATGATAACGAAGTCCTCCAGCATGTATAGCAGGAGGTATAAAATTATGCCCCAAGGTATACATTTTGAGAAGAGGAGTCATCTTAGCTACATCTCCATAATCATAGGTATAAACTCCCTTAGTCAAACTTGGACATGATTCTGGTTCAACTGCAATAATTCTTATTTTTTTACCTTTAAATTTTTCTCTTATAAAAGGAAAAGAAATACCTGCAAAATTGCTTCCTCCTCCTACACAACCTATAACTACATCAGGAAACTCTCCTGCTATCTCCATTTGTAATAAAGCCTCTTCTCCTATCACAGTTTGATGAAGTAAGACATGATTTAATACACTACCAAGGGAATATTTTGTATCATCCCTTTTAACTGCATCTTCCACTGCCTCACTTATAGCAACTCCTAAGGATCCCGGAGAGTCAGGATCTTGTTCTAATATCCTTCTCCCTGACTCAGTATCAGGACTTGGACTTGGTACTACTTTAGCTCCCCAGATCTCCATCAAGGATCTTCTATATGGCTTTTGATAATAACTTACTTTAACCATATAGACTTTACATTCTAACCCAAAGAAATTACAAGCCATAGCAAGAGCTGAGCCCCATTGTCCTGCTCCAGTCTCTGTAGTTAATCTCTTAACCCCTTCAAGCTTGTTATAAAAGGCCTGAGCTACAGCAGTATTTGGCTTATGGCTTCCAGGAGGGCTTACTCCCTCGTATTTATAATATATATGAGCTGGAGTATCCAAATATTTCTCTAAATTAAGAGCCCTATACAAAGGAGTTGGTCTCCATAACTTGTATATTTTCCTTACTTCTTCGGGAATTTCAATATATCTCTCTGTACTCACCTCCTGCTTTATAAGCTCCACAGGAAAAATAGGTGCAAGATCCTCAGGTTTTACTGGTTGCAGGGTCACAGGATGATAGACCGGGGGAAGAGGAAAAGGCAGATCAGGAATAATGTTGTACCAATCCTTAGGTATTTTAGACTCGTCAAGAATAAATTTGACCTTTGACATCATTGTACCTCCCCTATAAAAATTTAAGCCTTCTCATCCTGAAAAGGACGAGAAGGCTTACTCTCGCGGTACCACCTTAATGGAGTCTAAAAAGACTCCACTCTTTGCTCTATAACGGGAGCAATACCGTCTTTGGCTACTCAAACCTTTCGCCTCGAAGCTCCGGGGCCCATTCACTATAAACAGGATAGTTAGCTTTCAGCCTCAGACTAACCTCTCTGTAATCCTGTTTTATAGTTACTCTTCCCCTTCACAGCTTTTGCTAATTTCAAATTGCTTTTTTTATTATTATACAACAAAGATTTAAAATTGGATATACTATTGATAATTTTAAAACTATATGTTATTTTTATACCAAAGAAGTATAAATTAGGGTGAAAAAGTAATGAAAAAAATTATTGAAACTATAATTGCGGATTACAAAGCTGTCTTTGAAAAAGACCCAGCAGCAAGAAATTTCTTAGAGGTAATCTTATGCTATCATGGATTTCATGCCATTCTTTTGCATCGTATTGCTCATTTCTTATGGAAATTGAAAATACCTATAATTCCGAGGCTCATATCCAACATAAATAGATTTTTAACAGGAATAGAGATACATCCAGGAGCCAAAATAGGCAAAGGATTTTTTATAGATCACGGTATGGGCGTAGTAATTGGCGAAACCACTGAGATAGGTGACAACGTACTAATTTACCAAGGAGTTACCCTTGGAGGTACAGGTAAAGAAAAAGGAAAAAGGCATCCTACTATAGGAAATAACGTGGTTATAGGAGCTGGAGCAAAGGTTTTAGGCCCTATAACCATAGGAGACAATACCCGAATAGGAGCAGGTTCTGTAGTATTAAAATCTGTACCACCTAATTGTACTGTGGTTGGGGTACCAGGAAGAATTGTAACCCAGGAAGGAAAAAAATTAACCCCTAAGGAGATGTTAGAACATGGTAATATACCTGATCCGGAACTAAGGTTAATAGAAGAATTGAATGCTAAAATAGAAAATCTTGAAAAAAGAATAAATTATTTGGAAAATCTCATCAGAGAAAAAATAAAAGAGATGTGATATAATACACAAAAATTGAAGATGGTTCCCGGGGGAGTCTCTGATCCGAGGCTGAGAGGGTAGCAGGAGCTACCGACCCTTTGAACCTGATCTGGGTAATGCCAGCGTAGGGAAGGGATAAAAAATTTAAGGTTCCCTCCTTATGGCTGGCAGGGAGCCTTAAATTTTTTATGGGAGGTGCTCACATGGAAAGAAAATCTATAAGGATGCTTACTGAAGGTGCCTTAAGTATTGCATTATCTCTTTTACTCTGGTACTTAAGGATAGGAGCTATGCCTCAAGGAGGAAGTATAAGCCTGCAAATGCTTCCTTTATTTATTTTTGCCCTAAGATGGGGATTCGTTCCTGGTTTACTCGTGGGAGTTACTTATGGATTGATTCATTCCTTGCAAGATATGTATGTGGTACATTGGCTCCAATATCTCCTCGACTATCCTATAGCCTTTGGCTTAATTGGACTTTCTGGCATAGTAAAAAACTTAAAAATTTCGAAATTTATTACTTATATAATTGCTGTACTCTTTCTCCTGGGAACAATCTTTTTTGTAGTAAATATATCTTCGGAACTTCCACAAACTCAAACAACTTTAGAAGAGCTAAAAGCGAAACTACAAACTGCTACAGGGGAAGAAAAGTCAAAAATAGAAGAAGATATTAAGGATTTAGAGTTTAAAATCAAATGGTATCCAGTTTCAAGGATTGTATTAATAATAGCAGGAATCTTAGGAACTTTACTCCTTCTTTATGGAGGTTATATAAGAAAAACTCAAGAACCTATAGAACTTGGTGTTTTCATTGGAGGCTTAGGAAGACTTTTTGCTCATTTTCTTTCGGGAATAATTTTCTTTTCCGAATACGCTCCTCCAGGAACTCCAGCATGGATATATTCTCTCATCTACAATCTTTTTGTAGTGGTACCCTCTACCTTTGTATGTTTACCTTTTGTTTTAATAATTATGCAGAGGCTAAGAGAAAATGAATAAAGAAGTTAAAAAAATCTTGATTTTTGTAAACGGAGAAACTAAGATAACTACTTTTGATCTTGATGAAATCCTACCAGTAGATAAAGTAATATGTGCCAATGGAGGAACTAAGATTGCATTAAGGCTTGGAATCTTTCCAAATATTATAGTTGGAGATTTAGATTCAATCACTGAAGATATTGAAAAAAGGCTTGCCAAACACCAAGTTGAGTGGAAAATTTATCCCACTGAAAAAGATGAAACTGATTTAGAACTTGCTATAAGGGAAGCAGTAAAATTTAATCCAAATTCCATATACATCGTAGGGCTTCTAGGAGGACGTATAGATCATACACTTGCCAATATATTTTTCCTTGAAAGAATAAAAGATTTGAATATAGAGCCACATGTTATTGATAGAAAACTTAGGATTTACATTATGAAAGGAGAGGAAGAGAAAACCATCTGGGGGAATAAGGGGGACATTCTCTCCCTTATTCCCCTATCAGAAATAGTAGAAGGGATTTATTTAGAAGGACTTAAATATAGTTTGAATTATGAACCTCTCTACAGAAATCTTACTCGTGGTATAAGTAATGTGTTTACTGATTACCAAGCTAAGATCAGCATACAAAAAGGAACTTTATTGGTTATACATCTATACCAAACCTGAAATTTATGCTAAAATTAAAAGACGTTAGCTTATTTTTTAACCAAGATTAAACAAGAAGGAAAAATATGGCTGAGAAAAGTAAAGTTATCTTAGTTGGTTTAGAAAGAGAAATGGAAAACTCTTACCTTGATTACGCCATGAGCGTAATCGTAGGTAGAGCTCTACCCGATGCAAGAGACGGCTTAAAACCAGTTCAAAGAAGAATCATCTATTCCATGTATGAATCGGGAATACTTCATAATCGACCTTACAGAAAAAGTGCTCATGTAGTAGGTAATGTACTAGGCAGATATCATCCTCATGGAGATGCAGCAGTTTATGAAGCTCTCGTAAGAATGGCACAAGACTTCTCTTTTAGATATCCCCTTATAGATGGTCATGGCAACTTTGGCTCTATAGATGGAGATGAGCCTGCCGCAATGAGATATACAGAGGTTAGACTATCTCCTATAGCCTCTGAGCTGATAGCAGATATCGAAAAAGATGTAGTTGATTTTGTACCTAATTATGATAATTCCTTAAGAGAACCGGTAGTGTTACCTACTAAAATCCCTCAACTTCTTATGAATGGTTCATCGGGAATTGCTGTAGGAATGGCAACAAACATTCCTCCCCACAATTTAGGAGAATTAATTGATGCCCTTTTATATCTTATTGAAAAACCTACAGCTGAAATAGAAGAGCTTCTCAATTTTATAAAAGGGCCTGATTTTCCTACCGGGGGAATAATAATTGGTACTAAGGGAATTAGAGAAAGTTATTTAACAGGTAAAGGAAAATTAACGGTAAGAGGAAAATTAGTCATTGAGGAAACTAAAAAAGGCGATAAAAACATAATAATCAAAGAAATACCGTACATGGTGAACAAATCAAATCTCCTCACTCAGATAGCCGAATTAGTTCAAGAGAAAAAAATAACTGGAATAAAAGATTTAAGAGACGAATCCGACAGGCACGGAATAAGAGTCGTTATTGAGCTTAAAAAAGATGCTGATCCTAAAATCGTTATAAATCAACTATACAAGCATACTCAACTTCAAACAACCTTTGGAGTTATAATGCTTGCCATATTGGACGGACAACCAAAGATTTTTAATTTAAAAGAGCTACTAACTATATTCCTTGAACATAGAAAAGATGTAGTTATAAGAAGAACTAAATATGATTTAGAAAAAGCAAAGGCAAGAGCTCACATATTAGAAGGTTTACTCATAGCCCTTGATCATCTTGACGAGGTAATCTCAATTATTCGGCAAGCAGAGAACTCAGAAAAGGCGAAAGAGAAGTTAATGTTGAGATTTAAGTTGACCCAAAATCAAGCCCAAGCAATCCTTGACATGAGATTACATCAACTTACAAGACTCGAAAAAGAAAGATTAATGGAAGAGATGAAGCAAATAAAGGAAAATATATCAATTCTTGAAAGAATATTAAAAGACGAAAAAGAACTTTGGCGCGTTATTTCTGAAGAGTTAAAGGAGATAAAGAAAAAATATGCTGATGAGAGAAAAACTTCTATAGAGGAAGAAGAAAAAAGCGATATTACTATTGAAGATATTCTGCCTGACAATCCTGAAGTGATATGTATAACTCAAGACGGTTATATTAAAAGACTTCCTTTATCTACATATCAGCTTCAAAGAAGAGGAGGAAAAGGTCTAAATACTCTTGCTAATAATAATGATGATGTAATAACGTCTTTCGTGGTAACTTCTACAAGAAGTACATTATTCCTATTTAGTAATAAAGGTAAAGTCTATTCTATAAAAACCTATGAATTAGATGAAACCTCAAGACAGAGTAAAGGAATAGCCATAAAAGAATATCTTAATATAGAGAACGAAGAAAGAATAACAGAAATAATCTCCCTTAGTGAACTTCCAAAAAATCTCTACTTCTTTTTTATTACATCAAAAGGAATCGTCAAGAAAACTCCTGTAGAAGAATTTGAAAATGTAAGAAAATCAGGAATATATGCTATAAAAATTGGAGAGGGAGATTTTCTTGTAAATGTATTCCTTACCTCAGGAAATAACGAAATAATTATATTTACACGAAAGGGCAATGCCATAAGGTTCCATGAAAAAGACACAAGACCCATGGGTAGAGTAGCCCAAGGAGTTATAGGCATAAAGTTGAGAAAAGACGACTCTGTAATAGGAGGAGTCATACTTCAAGAATCTAAACAGATAGTACTCGTAACCAAATATGGAATTGGAAAAAGGGTTAATCCACAGGAATTTTCAACCCAAAAAAGAGGTGGCATTGGAATAAGAGCAATTAAAATTACATCAAAAACTGGAGATCTTATAGGAGTAAAAAATGTCTCAGAAAATGATGAGATACTAATAAGCACGAAAAAAGGACAGATTATAAGAATTCCAGTAAACAACATTCCTATTCTTTCAAGAAATTCACAAGGAGTTAAGTTGGTAAAACTCAACGAGGATGATAGTGTAGTTAGTATGGATCTGGTGGAAAACGAAACATGAAAAATTATGAACTTTTAGATCATACTGCAGATATAGGAATTATAGTATATGGAGAAACAAAGGAAAAAGCCTTTGAATCAGCTGCTGAAGCAATGTTTGACCTTATGTGCCCCTTAGAAAAAATTCAAGAAAAGGAATGCTTTGATATTGAGGTTGACGGAGAAGATTTAGAATCTCTTTTAGTCACTTGGCTTAACGAACTTCTCTATGTATTTGAAGTACAAAAACTCTTATTTAGAAGGTTTGATGTAACCCTTATTGGACACAATCAACTTATAAGTCATTGTTATGGAGAAAGATTTGACCCTAAAAAACATGAGATAACAAGAGAGATAAAAGCAGTTACCTATAATCTTTTAAAAATAGAACAAAGAGAAGATAAATGGATGATACAGGTGGTATTTGATATATAACTATGGCAAACCTAATTATAGGAGAGTCCCAGTCTGGAAAAACCACATTTTTAAAAGTACTCTCAAAGGGAAGAGCCCATCTTAAATTTTCCGATATTAATGTATGTGCTGTTCCTAAGGAAGACTATAGATTGATTCAACTTTGGAAAACCTTTAATAGTAAATCTATTAATTTCATAAATATGGACTTTATTGATCTTCCTGGAAATGCTAAGCTTTCCTCTCTTACTCCTCAGTTTTATGAAAGAATTCAAAAATCTGAGATACTCTTTTATATAATACCTCTCTTTAGAGAAGATTTGGATATAAAAAATTATACGAATAATGAACAAAATGAAATTATATTGAGAGATTTAGAAATATGTGAAAGACTGTTAAAAAATAGAAAACTTAACATGGCAGAAAAAAGCGTATTAGAAAAAATACAGAAAAATCTTTTAGAGGAAAAACCCTTAAACGAAATTGAACTTAGAGAAGACGAATTAAAAATAATATCTTCTTGGAACTTTATCTCCATAAAACCCATTTTTTATGTAATAAATGTCTCTAACAATCAATTAGAGGATAGTAAATTTATAGAAGAAATTAAAAACAAACTTAAAAACAAAATTTATTTTATATTTCCTGCCCAATTAGAGGAAGAAATAATGGAGCTTTCTGAAGATGAAGTAAAAGAGTATTTATCTATTTATAACCTTAAAGACCCCATAAGGAACCAAGTTCTTGATAAGATTTTTGAATATAATGACCTGATCTCCTTTTTTACAGCTGGAGAAAAGGAAGCCAGAGCATGGAAACTCAAGAAAGGAAGTACCGCATTAGAGGCTGCAGGGACTATCCATTCAGATATAGCTAGAGGTTTTATAAGAGCTGAAGTGATAAGATGGGATGAACTTGTCCAAATAGGAGATTGGAAAAAAGCCTATCAAGAAGGAAAAGTAAGAATTGAAAAGAAAGATTACATAGTGCAGGATGGAGACGTGATTTACATCAGATTCCACGTATAGTTCTTATTTAATCTTTTCTTCTTCCCTTAAGAAGTCAGCAAGGGTGTATTTTGCTAAGGTTTCTTTTAAACTTTTTGTCATCTCCATCCATAAAGGTCTTGTAGGGCAATAAGCCATTTTTTTGCATTTTATCCCATGAAGACAATCTACAAGATTAATCCTACCCTCAAGAGCTTCTACCACGTCAAGAATCTTAATATTTTCAGGGAGCATGTTCAAATAATATCCTCCTTCAGCTCCTACCTCTGCTCTAACATAACCCCTCTGAGAAAGGATCCTCATGATCCTTTCTAAATACCTTAATGGTATCTCCTCAGCTTCTGCTATCTTTCTAACACTTACAGGATTTTCTTCTTTTTGATTTTTAGCAATATAAATCAAAGCTCTTAATCCATATCTTGACCTCGTTGATAATTTCATTTTCTCTACACCTCATAATTCATACTTTTTTAGACATATTTTAACCTTCTATACTAAAAAAGTCAAATTATTATTTACCTTGTAAAATCCTTTTAAGCCAAAAAATAGACTTATTAGCATAAATCTCATGTCCACCATCAAAGAATTCACAATCTATATTTTCAGAAACCCCTAAAAAATCATATACCTCCTTAATTTTTTTAAAAGCAAAAACAGTGCTTTCTATGGGAAAAATAGGATCCTTTTTTCCATGCTCAATAAATAGGAATCTTGGAGCAATAAGAGAAGCTATATCATACATTTCTCCATATTCTAAAATCCCTGGAATATAATTGCATTCACAGTGAGACATTGACAAAATACTATCTCTAAAGGTATTAAGATACCCACTAATCACTGTAGCTTTTATTCTATCGTCAATAGCTGAGGTAAAAAGTGCAGTGGTTCCTCCTCCCGAGATTCCATAAATTCCAATAGCATCGCTTTTTATCTCAAAATTTTCCAAAAAAAGATCAATAGTCCTTATAATATCCCAAACCCTTAATCCTATTAGAGTCTTGCCTTGCATTAAAGCCCAAAAAGCATAAGTTCTACAGGAGCTTTTATCTTCTCTTTCTTCTATATCTTTTTCCTCTCTTCTTTCTCCAAATCCAAGCTGCTCTATAACAAAAGTTAAAAAACCACTTTGAGCAAGTAGAACTCCAAAATTCTTCATATATCCTGAAGAATCCCCAAAAACTGCATCTTTTGCTCCAACTCCATGTCCAGGAACAGCTATTACAAAAGGAGCAGGAAGATTTATTTCAGGAGTTAAAACATAACCTATAACTTCTATATCTTTTGAGGAGTTAAACTTAATTTTTTCCACACAGATATTTCTAAGCTTACTTTTTTCAAGAATCTCTAATTTAAAATCTGAACTTTCAGGAAATTCTCCTAAAATCCTGATCAAGTCCTTCCTAAAATTTGTTTTCCAATCTTCCCATTCTCTAACATTTTTTGCTTTAAATTCATACTTCCTTTCCCTTCCATAAAGCCTCAGAAAGTATTCAAAGTTCATAGTTCCCTCCCTTGAGAAAATATTAACAATCTAACCAATTTATTATAAACTAATGAGAATAAAAGAGGTGATTTCTTTGAGATTCATAGCAGATTTTCATATTCATTCCAAATATAGTAGAGCCACAAGCAAAGATATGAATTTAGAAGGGATTTCAAAATGGGCAAAGATAAAAGGTGTAGCCCTTTTAGGAACAGGAGATTTCACTCATCCTTTATGGTTTGAAGAATTGAAGGAAAAATTAAAAGAAGAAAACTATGGCATTTACTCTTATAATAGTACAAACTTTATATTAACCTCTGAAGTAAGTTTGGTATATTCTCAGAATAAAAAATTGAGAAGAATTCACCTGATTATTTTCTCACCCACGTTAGAAATTGCCTCCAAGATTAACAAAACCTTAAGTAAATTTTGCGACCTTTCTGTTGATGGAAGGCCTACTATTGGAAAATCAATATTAGAAATCTTACCTCTTCTTTGGGAGATATCTGAGGATGTTCACATAATTCCTGCCCATGCTTGGACACCGTGGTTTTCTCTATTTGGATCTAACTCAGGGTTTGATTCTATAGAAGAAGCTTTTGATAGATATAGTAGTAAAATCTTTGCCCTTGAGACAGGATTGAGTAGTGATCCTCCTATGAATTGGAGATTAAGCTCTCTTGATAAAATATGTCTGATTTCTAACTCTGATGCCCACTCGCCAGGGAAAATTGGAAGAGAAGCTAATGTATTTAACTGTGATATGAATTATAGAGAGATTTTTAACGCTATAAAGACCCAAGACAAAAATAAGTTTTTGTTTACCATTGAATTTTTCCCAGAAGAGGGGAAATATCATTATGATGGACATAGGAACTGCAATGTGTCTTTACATCCTAAAGAAAGCCAAAGATTAGAAAATTTATGTCCTGTATGTAAAAAACCTCTTACCATAGGGGTACTCCACAGAGTAGAAGCTCTTGCAGATAGAGAAGAGGGATTTATACCTCAGAATAAAATCCCTTATGTAAACTTAGTTCCTTTAGAGGAGATTATAGCTCAAGCCATGGATAAAGATGTATCTTCTCCTTATGTTCAAAGAGAATACATGAGGTTTATAGAGAACCTTGGTGATGAACTAAGTATTCTTCTTTATAGAGACATCTCTGAAATTGCTAAAGTATCTGAAAAAGTAGCTATAGGTATAAGACTCATGAGAGAAGGAAAAATTTCTATTAAACCAGGGTACGATGGGGTCTATGGAAAAATTGAAATATTTGGAAATGAAGACAAAAGACAAATATCCTTTTTCTAAAATTGAAATTTGAAAAGATCAAAAATTTTTTCCTTAAGGGAGGTCTCTGGAACAAAATTTTTAAAATCCTCTATTGCTTTGTCAAAGCCTATATCATATCCTCTTTTTTGGCTTTCAAGCCATTTATGATCGGATATGTATACATATAAATCTGCTTCGGTTCTTCCAGGAAAAGCATCAAGAAGCTTTTCTTTCCTAATCTTCTCTACAATAGGTAGGTATATATTTTTATACCAATCTCTTGCTGCTTCTTTTATGCTAACTTCCTCTCCCCTTCTCTCACTCATATAATATTTATGTTCTAAAATCTGGCTTAGAAGCTTTCTATACTGCCCTATCTCTGTAAGAATTATATCTCTTAAACCCGTTATTAGTTCAAAATCTGATCTTTCCCGAGCTAATATATTTTCCATACTAGTCTCTGCAGGAATATACTCTATTATATGAGCATCAATTTCCTTTTGTCCTAATTTCTTTGCTACCGCCACTCTATGATTTCCATCTACAACATAATATTCATCTTTTATCTTATAAACTTCAATGGGAGGTAAGATCTTCCCTCTTAATATGGCATTCTCAAGCTCTTGTAATCTGCTTTTTGAGCTTCCCTTTAATGGTCTGAACTCTTCATCAAAATCTCTATACCTTCCTACACTTCCCACAATTTTATCAACCTCAATGGTTTGATAGCCTAAATCTCTCCATCCAATAAAATCTTCCTCTTTTAATTTTTCGTCAAAACTTTTTAGATGTCTTTTTTTAAATAAGCCTCTAAAAAACCTCATCTTCAAAGCTCCAATATCACTATCCCAGAACAATTTATAACCTTAGTTTTTCCAATTTCAGCAATTCTCTGAGAGTTATAAACATAGTTCATATGAGTATGCCCATGTAAAAAATACTTAGGCTGGTACTTTATAATTAATTTAAGAAAAGATTCAAAGCCCTTGTGAGCAAAATCACCCGTTTCATGAACCCCTGCTGGGGGAGAATGGGCAACCACAATATCTATACCCTTTCTTAATTTAAAATAAAGTCTCCTTATTCTTCCTTCCATCTCTTTCTCTGTAAATTGAAATTTCCCATCACTGTACTTAATAGATCCTCCAAGTCCTAATATTTTTTTTCCTTTAAATTCAATTATCCTACCATCAATGTTTTCACAGCCTTCAGGAGGACGTTTCAAATATATCTCATCGTGATTTCCATATACATAAAAAACAGGTACATTTAACATGGTAGCAACGTAGGTTAAAAGTTCGGGCATAACATCACCACAAGATATTACCCCCTCCACCCCTCTATATGGGCTAATATCAAATCTTTCGTAAAAATTGGGAGACTCTATATCTGCAAGGGCTAATATCTTCAACTTAAAGCCTGTCCAATCCTTAATTTAAGCTCATTTATATAGCCTATGGAGAAGGGATCCTTATCTGCAAGATAAGCAAGGTAGACAGTAGCAAAATCCCCAAGATAAGTTAGGGAGAAAAATTGAGTCAATGGATTATTACCTTCTGCTTGCCAAAGAAATACTGGAACTCCTCTTGCCGAGATCTTCTCTTGCATAAACTCAACTCTTATCTTCATCTCTCCCTCAAGAGATGTGTAAAGGAAAATTAAAGTTAATGGCTTTATAACATCGTCTATAGCTTCCCACGCCATAATTTCGTTATGATTTAATTCGGGAAAGAAATGATAAAAAGCAGGATATTTCGAATTCTCATTTATTTGACATTTCCATCTATAAGCAGCTACCTTCCATTTTTCTTCCACAGCATAAATAACAGGAATATGTTTGAACATCATTTTTGCAACTTTTTTTGCCACATTTTGTTCAGTGGGAACCTCAATCTTAAATTCTTCTCTCTTATTTCTCAAATATGCTACTGTCTCTTCAATATCCTTCTTTTTAGAAGAAATAAGTCCTAATCTTTCCAAAATTACAAAAGATGGTATAGTCACATAACCTATGGCTGCCCTTGGAGCCATTCCACTCGGTATCTCCACAAGGGTAAGATTGTTTTCTTGAGCAAATTCTTTCAATACTCCGCCACTAGTTACAGCAACCACTGATGCACCCCTACTATAGGATAGTTTTGCCGAATTTATAGTTTCTACTGTATGCCCCGAATAACTAACAGCAAAAACTAAGGTGCTTTCATCAACCCAATTTGGTAAATCATAATCCCTATTTACAAAAACTGGAAATTTAGCTTCTTTAAAGAGTACACTTTGTAAGACATCTCCACCTATGGCAGAGCCACCCATTCCAAGTACAAGAACTTTGTCAATTTTATCGGATATGTTCTTAATTTCAGCATTGTATGCAACTTCTGCTGCTCTTTCAATCTGTTCAGGTAGATTATAAACCGCAGAGTACATATCTTTGGGATCTAATTTTTTAAGTTCTTCAATCTGATCTAACTTTTCTACCATCTCTGATCCTCCCTAAAATTATTTTGTTTATCAAGATATTTTATCTTATAATTAAAGCATTGACAATAATTTACCACTCTGTATACTTTTAAAAGTATTAAAAAATAAAAAACTAAGGAGGGATTTAAGGATGGAAACAAAAGTAGTATGGGATGGAAAAATGCAATTTACAGGTACTACACCATCAAATTTTAATATTGTAATGGACGCAGTTCCTGAGCACGGTGGAGAAAACAAAGGACCAGCCCCAATGGAGCTTATTCCCGTAGCTCTTGGTGGGTGTACTGGTATGGATGTTATTTCCATTTTAAACAAAATGAAGGAAAAAGTAGAGCATTTTGAGATGAGAATTACCACAGAAAGAGCTACAGAACATCCTAAGGTATACACTAAGGTTCACATTGAGTATATTTTTAAAGGCGAAAATCTCAATGAGGAAAATATTAAAAAGGCAATAGAACTATCCCAAAATAAATACTGCTCAGTCTCTGTTATTTTAAGGGGAACAGCAGAGGTAACTTATTCATACAAGATTTTATAGGACCCCAAAGAAGGGAGTGGTGTCACTTAATGGATAGTGTAAGAGTAAGAATTGCTCCAAGTCCAACAGGTTATCTTCATGTAGGTACGGCGCATACCGCTTTGTTTAATTGGCTTTTTGCAAGACACAATAAGGGAACTTTTATTTTAAGAATAGAAGATACTGACCTTGCTAGATCTACAAAAGAATATGAAGAAAATATAATTGAAGGACTGAAATGGTTAGGACTTTATTGGGATGAGGGACCATACTATCAAACCCAAAGATTAGACCTATATAGAAAGTATGCTGATGAACTATTAAGAAAGGGACTTGCTTATTATTGCTATTGTACCCCTGAAGAATTAGAAGAAAGAAGAAAAGAAGCTCTTGCTCAGAAGAAACCACCTAAATACGACAGAAAATGTTTATATCTATCGGATGAAGAAAGGGCAAGATATGAAAGAGAAGGAAGAAAACCTGCCATAAGGCTTCTTGTTCCAGAAGGTAAAACAGTATTTAACGATATTATTCGAGGAGAAATAGAATTTAATAACGAAGATATTGGAGATTTTGTCATTATGAAATCGGACGGAATACCCACCTACAACTTTGCAGTAGTGATCGATGACTACACTATGGGAATAACCCACGTAATAAGAGGAGAAGACCACATATCCAATACTCCAAAACAGTTATTTATATACCAAGCTTTTGGATGGAGTCCCCCTGAGTTTGCTCATCTTCCACTTCTTCTTGGCCCTGACCGATCAAAACTCTCTAAAAGACATGGCGTGACATCGGTTACGGAATATAAGAATATGGGTTATCTTCCTCAAGCATTAGTGAATTATCTTGCTCTTTTAGGATGGACTCCCGAAGAGAACAAGGAAATTTATACTGTAGAAGAATTAATTGAGCTTTTTGATCTAAGAAGAGTTACTAAAAATCCAGGCATATTTGATGTGACAAAGCTTGAATGGATAAACACCCAACATATAAGAAGATTATCCTTAGAAGAGCTTGCAGATCTTACATATCCTTTTTTAAAAGAAGCAGAATGGTTCAAAGAGGAAAATTTCAAAAGAGAATACTATCTTAAAGTGCTTACTCTTCTCCAGGAGAGACTGAAAACTCTTGCTCAAATTAGAGAATACGCTGATTACTTCTTTGTAGATGATTTAGATTATGATGTGGAAATAGCTAAAAAGGTATGCAAGCATCCTGATACTCCACTTTATTTAGAGAAAATAAAAGAGGTATGGAGCCAAATACAAGAATTTACTGCTGAAAATTTAGAAAACTCATTAAGAAACTTAGCTGAAGAAAATCAAATTCCTACCAAAAACCTTGTTCATCCAATTCGAGTTGCTCTAACTAACAAAACAGTAGGACCAGGACTTTACGAGATTGCAGAGGTGCTTGGAAAAGATAAGACTTTGAAAAGATTAGAAAAGTTTATTGAATTTTTGAGAAGTCTTTAAAGATTTAACTATGATAAGGCGCTCTCCCTATAAAAACCTTTTAAAATATGAGAAAAAATTATCTACTAATTTAGGAGAGGGAGAGCGTTTCTTTCTTCACTATACATTAATACAAGCAAAAAGTAATTTAGAAATAGGAGAGAAATCCGATTATTTTGTTTCCCCCTTACTATTTTTTTATGGATTAGTAGCTCTTTCCAAAATAATAATTTTAATGAAGTCAAAAACTATCCCACGAGAAGTTCTCCATGGACTTACCGTAAGAGTAGCAGGAGATAAATCTGTAGATTGGACAAAAGATTATGATCCAAGAGTTGAGACTGTACTCATAAAAGAAAAGGGACTTTTTCCTACTTTTTACAAAGCCATTTCTCCCTATTCCCTTCCAGAAGGAGAAAAATATACCTTAGGTGATTTATTTTTATTCCTTAATAGAAAAACATCTCTTGATAACTTAGCTATTCATTACTTAATACTTTTTCTTCTGAGCATGCTTGCAAGATATGAACCTCAGAAATGGGGATGGGCTTATGAAAGATCTTCTTTCTCAAGAGAATTACAGACTTATTTAAAAATTGTGGGAAGAGACATTTATGATCTCTGGAGAGAAAAAATCAAATTATAATAGTCTTCAAAGAGTTTTCTTAGGAGGGAAATATTGTACAAGTCTTGAAAAGACAAAAGTTTTTTATACCCCTCATCAAAATATTTTTCAGCAAGATTGAAGGTCGCCTCTTTAACTCTTTTCCTTTCTAAATGGTCTAAAAGATATTCGATATCCTTCTCTGTAACAATCTCTCTCCCCCATATCTCTTCTATTCTTAATTTTTCTTTTTCAGAAGATTCGGAATATAAATATAGAATAGGATAAGTTTTCTTTTTTCTCCAAAGATCTACAAAAGCATTTTTTCCCGTTTTCTCAGGATCACCCCATATACCTATAGCATCATCAGCAATTTGGAAAAATAAACCAAAATCTCTCCCTATTTCTTGAAATATCTTTGAAAGATCTTCTTTATAGGTAGCCGAGAAAGCACCAAGATAAAAACTTGTAGAAAATAATTTGGCAGTTTTTTTATCTATCATCATTAAATATTCCTTAAGACTAATATCCTTTCTCTTTTCAAAAGAAATATCAAGATATTGCCCTTCGATAAGTTCTCTTATAGTCTCTGTCAGTTCTTTTAAGGATTTGGAAAGCAAAACAGGAGATTTTAAGTTTGTAAGTACCTGAAAAACCATGTTAAAAAGTAGATCTCCCACATTTATCGCTTGAGCCTCTCCCCATATCTTCCAAACAGTCCATCTACCATGCCTTTTCTCATCTCTATCCTGAATATCATCATGAACTAAAGAAAAATTATGTAAAAATTCAATAGCAGAACCTATCTCTAATGCATCATCTAAGAAACCACCTAAGGTTTGATTTACTAAAACACAAAATAGGGGTCTTAATCTCTTTCCCCGCCTAATATTAGCAAGAGGAGTTAAGTCTTCACCGACCCACCCCATATGATAGGCTGTGATTAAATGAATTGATATATTAGAAGAGAATTTATTCCAATTCTCTTGAAGTTTATTTTCTATAATTAACAAAAACTTTTGAATTTCATTCACATCCATAATATTAAATCCCTTAGTAATTTCCTTAAATTCTCATTAGCTAAAGCCTCATTATGGGCAGGAGTAAGACACAATATTTTCCCTTTTCCATACTCATGATACCATCCTGCAACAGACTCTCCATCAAGGGAGGTAGAATACAAGAAAATATTTGTACTTTCTTTATCCACCTCTACAAAATAATGTTCATCAAAAATCTCGAAATATATATCTTTATCCTTATCAGGATACCTACCATAGTATTTTACCATTTTTCTCTCAGGATGATACTTAAAATATCCTCTTGTAAGTTCTCTCACATATTTTCCACTTACGTCATAGGAGGCTAAGCCTGAATGCATCACCAGAAGTCTCCCTCCATTAGACACATAATCTACCAAAAGATTTTCAATTTCGTCATCCATCCAAATAAGAGAATTTTTGTCTTGAGGGTTTAACTTATTTTCTCTTCCTATAATAACTAAATAGGGATCTTCTCTTATTAGCATAGAAAAATTATTAATTGAAGCATAATCAACCCAATAAGTGTTCTTTAAAACAAACTCTAAGGTCTCTTTGATTTTCTCTTCAGGATGATAATAATCTCCAACAATTGCAAGGACCCTTTCCATTTTTAAAAATTCTCAAGAAGCTCAATTATAAATTTTAACTTTTCAAAGGAGTCAAGATAAGTATACTTTCCTCCTGTGTAATCCCCTTTTTGAGCCACTTCAATTCCATAATTTTTAAATCTTCTCACAATTTCGTCTGTTCCTTTAACCAAAAAAGCCAAATGATGAACTCCTTCTCCGTGCTTATCTAAAAATTCTCTCCACGTAGAGGGATTTTCGTCAGGTTCTATAAATTCTATCTCCACATTTTTAAAATTCTTAAAAAACGCAAGCTTCGCTCTTGCAGATGTAGGTTTCCCTTTATACTCTGTATGAGCTTTCTCGTAAACATCAGTAATTATTATTTCTGGTTTTTCTACATTAAAAATCCTTGAAAATTCCTCCACAGCTTTCTCTATATCCTTTACAATAATACCAATCTGAACCACCATATCGGTGCCTAAAATTTCATTTGACATCCTTTTGATCCTCCTCACAATATACACTATTTTTAATAATATACTCTTCCACATTCTCAGGAACAAGATATTTTATAGACAAGCCTTTCTTTACCCTATCTCTTATCTCTTTTGCGGATATTGGGTAGTAAGGAAAGTCTAAAAAGAATATCTTATTTTCAAAAGTTTTAATAAAGTCTTTCAAATCATTAGTATAATATTCTTCTCCTCTACTTCCAATTATAATACTGACTTTTTCAACAATTTTGTAAGGATCTTTCCATTTCAAAAAATCTCGAAAAGCATCATTTCCTAATAAAAGATAAAGCTCTGCATTAGAGAAATATGTAGAAAGATCTCTAATAGTATCTACCATGTAAGAAACCCCTTCTCTCTCAAGTTCAATAGGAAGAACCTCAAAATAAGGATTATTAAGAGTGGCCAAAAGGACCATTTCATATCTCTGTTTTGAGGTTGCAATAGGGATTTCCCTATGAGGAGGTACTCTATTAGGTATAAAAAATACCTTGTCAAGTTTAAATTTCTCTCTGGCGTATTCTGCAAACCAGAGATGCCCATAATGTATTGGATCAAAAGTTCCACCTAAAATACCTATCTTCATTCTATAAGCTCCAGAGAATTATTTTTCGAATTGTATTTAAACACATAATTTCCTATCTTTATTTCTTCATCGTCCTTTATTTTTGCTCTATTTATCAATTTTATTATACCTCGTCTTTTAGCATAGTTTAAGAAGTATGAAAAAGCCTGAGGATTGTATAAATCAAGTTTATTAGCAAGACTTTCCGTCTTTTTATCTTTTAATATCCAAAGATCTCCCTCTTTAATTATCTCTGGAATCTCCTGCTTTTTATTCTCTTGTTTTAGTTCCTCTATTTCTTTCTCTATTTCAACCACTGGAATACTTTCTTTTTTTTCTTTCACATATTTTTCCATGAGCTCTAAAAGTTTGTCTATATTAATACCTTCTTTTGCTGATATAAATACATAGGGAACACCTTCATTTTTTAGCCATTCTTCTATCTCAGGAATTCTTTCCTGAGCTTCAGGAAGATCTATTTTATTAATAGCTATAATCCTTGGTTTTTCTAAAAGTTTTGGACTATAAAGATATAGTTCCTTCTTCAATATCTCATAAGCCCTCTGAGGAGGATTTACCATATCTGCAGCATCGAGCACAAATACTAACACTAAGGTCCTTTCTATGTGCCTAAGAAACTCATCTCCCATTCCTTTATTTTCATGAGCACCTTCTATAAGCCCAGGTATGTCAGCAACAGTAAAAGTAATATCTTCTCTTTCTACCACGCCTAAGTTAGGAGTTTTTGTAGTAAAGGGATAAGGAGCTATCTCTGGGGTTGCATTTGAAATTCTTGAAAGGAGAGTTGATTTTCCAGCATTCGGAAGGCCTAAAAGTCCCACATCTGCAAGAAGTTTTAACTCAAGATAAAGCCATCTTTCTTCGCCTTTTTCTCCTTTCTCAGCAAAATACGGAGTTTGCCTTGTAGAAGTAGCAAAGTGTGCATTGCCTCTACCCCCTTTACCTCCTTTTGCTACTACAACTCTCTGTCCATGGCTTACTAAATCCGCAAGAAGCTCTCCAGTCTCAACATCAAATATCAATGTCCCTACTGGTACCTTTATCACAAGATCCTTACCATCTTTACCTTTTTGATTCTTCCCCTTACCGTGCTCTCCTCTTTCCGCATAATAGTGCCTCTTATAATGAAAATCAAGAAGAGTATCTAAATTTTCATCTGCCTCAATTATTACATCTCCACCTTTACCACCATCACCTCCAGCGGGTCCACCCTTGGGTACAAACTTCTCCCTACGGAATGCTATACACCCGTTTCCACCATCTCCAGCTTTTACATATATTTTTGCCCTATCAATAAACATTCATCTATTGAATAGAAAGTACATTTACATACTTTTTGCCATGCTTTATGGAGAATTTAACAATTCCAGGCTGCAAGGCATAAAGGGTAAAATCTCTACCCATCCCCACATTCATCCCAGGATAGATTTTCGTACCTCTTTGTCTTACAAGTATATTGCCTGCTTCTACCAATTGTCCCTCAAATCTTTTAACTCCCAAATATTTAGGATTACTATCTCTTCCGTTTCTGCTTGCACCACCTGATTTTTTGTGAGCCATTTAAATTCACCTCCTCTTGCCTAATGAGGTAGAACTATTTCTTTAATGGATAGTTGAGTATAAGGTTGTCTGTGTCCGTATTTTCTTCTGTAATGCTTTTTTCTTTTAAACTTAAATACAATTACCTTGGGATACTTATCCTGTCTAACCACCTTTGCTATGACCTTTGCTCCCTCCACATAGGGTTGACCAATAATTACCTCATCTTCTTTTCCCACCAATAGTACTTTATCTAAAACTACCTCATCACCTACATTTGCTTTTAGTTTCTCCACATTCACCATACTTCCAACACTTACTTTGTATTGTTTTCCTCCTGTCTCTACTACCACAAACATTTCCTAACAACCTCCTATATATAATGAATAATTTTTAAAATATCCTAATCGACATTACAATTTATCACTTTATTATTACTCTTGTCAAGCATTAAGGGAGAGTAAGAATATTTTTCCTTAACAAAATTGACACTTTAATAATTAAAGCATTATATTTTATTGTTTATTTAATATAGTACATAATCTTTGCATAATATTAAAATATTAAGACTAGGAGGTTCTCCATGAACAAGGTTGCTATAACAAGGACAAAGGATGATATATACAAATCAGTTGGAGATGCTATAGACCTAATTGGTGGAATAGAAAAATACGTAAAAAGAGGAGACATAGTCTTGATAAAGCCTAATGCATTTATTAGCAAGGAAGAAAAAGGATTCATTTCTGACTCTCAAGTAGTATTATCTCTTGCTAAACTTTGTAAAGAGCAAGGAGCAAAAGAAGTATATATTGGAGAAAGAACTCCTACCGTTTTTAAATGGTACAAGAAAGAAGAGATAAATTTTGCAAAAGTTATATGTTTCGACGATCCTCCTCATAATTTAAAAACTTTACCTGAGGCAGAAGTAATTAAATCTGCAGTTCCTATTCCTCCAATTGTGGAAGAATGCGATGTGTTTATAAATGTTCCTGGACTAAGATTTCATGCTTTAACAATAATTTCTAATGGAATGAAAAATATAATGGGAATTATGCCTAAAGAAACTACTTTGCTAATTCATGTATCAGGTTTAGAAGACGCCATAGTAGATCTAAATAGATTTAGAAAGAGTGACCTTGTAATAACTACTGCAATAAACACCCTTGTAGGAAATTTCCCTGTGGGTGGCTATGGCATAGAAAGCAATACACTAATCGTAGGAGACAACGTGGTAGCGGTAGATTCTATAGCTGCAAGAGTATTAAAAGTAGATCCTTATAAGATAAGACATCTAACTCTTGCAAAGAAATTTAGCCTTGGTCCTATAGATCTTTCCGAGATTGAGCTCTTGGGTGTACCTATAGAATCTCTTGAGTGGAGAGAGAAAATTGTAGAGCCAACATTAGAATATGAAGAATTTAGAGATAAAATTAACATTATTGACCCATCAAAAAGTTGTCCTAGTTGTAAAAGAGCAATGGCAAGTGGAATTGCTGGTATCTTTGAAGAAGATCCAAACGCTGATTTGAAGGATATAACTGTGGTAATTGGACCTGTAGAGGATTTAAACAAATATAAACTCACAAAAAAATTAATCCTTTTTGGAAATTGTACTTTTCCCTATAAAGATCAAGGATTATATGTACAAGGATGTCCACCAAGAGCAAATATGGCAAAACAGGCCATAAAAAAGCTCATGGAAGGTAAATAATCTTATTTTTGTCTGCTGATTGCCTAGCTAAAAGAGCTACTTCTGTAGCATAAAAAGACTCTTCTGCTGTTACCATACAGCTCCCATTACCTTTTATTTCTTTCAAAAAATCCACAAATATATTTCCTCTACCTTCAAGGGGAAGATCTTGATTTTTATAGTCTTTGTTAGTCAAAAACACCTTATTAAATATAACTTCTATTACTCCATCAGTACCTACAATTCTCATACGATCATCATCGTGAGATAAAGCATCAGGACGAAGATAATCTATGCTCAAAGAAGCAAAAATTTCGTCCTCCAACGTAAAATGACAAAGAGCTGTAACTTCAAGATCTCCATGATCTTTATTGTATTTCCTTGAATGGGTTGCATATATAGTCTTAAACCTTTTATGAGTAAACCAATGAATCCAATCTATAGCATGAATTCCCACCCATGGAATAGTTCCACCATAAGTCTCTCTTTTTTATAAAATTCATCTCTTCTACCCAACTTATAAGACTTTTGAGTATTTATTAATCTTATCTCTCCTATGGCTCCTTCTCTTACGAATTTATAAGCAGTAAAAAACCATGGTTTATACCTTATTCCAAACATAGCACAAAGTCTTTTACCAGACTGATAATAAACTCTTTTTAATGCTTTAAGATCTTCCATTGTAGTAGCTAAGGGTTTCTCTGTAAAAACATGGCAACCATAACTTAAAGCTTTGATATTAACCTTAGCTATATCTCCAAAATGACAGGCAACCACTGCAACATCAGGAGAAAGCTCTTCTAACATTACCTCATAATCACCATAAACCTTTCCCTTAAAATTTTCACCAAGCATATTTAAAACTTTATCTATGCTCTCTCCTTTGGAACCGGGGGCTACCCCAACAACTTCGCATTCTTTATCAAGCCCTATACCTTCGATAGCATAATTTATGTGTCCTGAAGAGCCAATTATAACTATCTTCATAATCTTAAAGTCCTCCTACTTCGGTATTATAAGGTATTATAACAAAAGACGGGTTATTGAAAATTATGTATTTTTTTGGTAGAATACTTGTCGGAGAAGTTAAGGAAAATTTTGTACCTTGGAATTATTGACAAAATAAGACAAATATAGTATATAAAAATACTCGTGTGAGCCGCTAGCTCAGTCGGTAGAGCACCTGACTTTTAATCAGGGGGTCACAGGTTCGATTCCTGTGCGGCTCACCAAGATAAAGCCCTCATCGTCTAGCCCGGCCTAGGACACCGCTCTTTCAAGGCGGTGACGGGGGTTCGAATCCCCCTGAGGGCGCCATAAAGTGGGCGGATAGCTCAGTGGTTAGAGCGCCTGCCTTACAAGCAGGAGGTCGTAGGTTCAAGTCCTGCTCCGCCCACCATCTTTTTTAAACTTAGTTTTCATCTCTATTTTCTCTTTTTTAATCTTATTCTTAAATCTTCATCTCTGCCCCTCTTTTTGAAGGAGGCAGGCGTACTATGAAAAACCAAGTTAAATCCTGGAAATCCCTCCTTGATAATTTTTTCTTTGTCTCCCAAGTGAATGGTAAAAGACCTAAAACCCTTCAGTGGTACAAAGAAACTTTAATTCCCTTCACTAAGTCTGTCCCCTTAGAAGAGCTTTCTGTTTACTCTATCCAGAAATATATTTCATCCCTTAGAGAAAGGGGACTAAAGCCTGCCTCTATTGACACTCACATTAGAGCTATAAAATCTTTTCTTCACTTCCTATATGATGAAGGATATTTAGAAGAAAATATTTCAGCAAAAATTAAAAGATATAAACTTCCAAAAAGTTATCCTCATATTTTAAACGATGAACAAATACTTAATTTACTCAAGGTTTGCGATAAAAAATCATGGGATGGTTTTAGAAATTATGTAATTGTTCTTACCTTTTTAGATACTGGGATAAGGCTATCTGAACTTTTAAACCTCACTGTAAATGATGTAAATTTACCCAAAAGGAGTATTTTCATTAGAAGTGGAAAGGGAGAAAAAGATAGAGAAGTTTACATGGGAAAGACTCTTGTAAGGGAGATGGCAAAGTGGCTAAAAATGAGAGGATATTTTCCATATGAAGAAAGAGTATTTATTACAAAACAAGGATATCCTCTAAATAAAAGAGGAGTAGAAAGGATATTTACAAAGATACCTAAATAAAAAAGGGAGCAAGGATTCTCTCCCTGCTCCCCAACTTATCACTTATCACTGAGTAGGATATGGTCCTGTATTTCCTTCTGAATCTGTTTTTATTATGTAAAAATCACCATATCCTGCACCAAAAGAATTTGTATATCCTGCAACTATATATCCTCCATCAGTTGTCTGCTGTATGGAATAAGCCCCATCATTCTTGCTTCCTCCATAGGTTTTCTCCCAAACCTTATCCCCATTACTATCAAGCTTTATTATGTAAAAATCATAATATCCTGCACCAAAAGAATTTGTATATCCTGCAAC
>NZ_JBMFQK010000013.1:0-39915 GCF_049968615.1 Dictyoglomus sp.
GATGAGATTTGCAGAACTCTCCTACTTCTTTTATCCAAGGGCATGGTGTCATACAAGTAGCAGAGGAAATGATTTTCTCTTCCAAAAGTCGAAAAATAGCAATATTAACAGAATGGCACATTCCAAGATCATCAGCATTGATGATCAGGAGTTTTTCTTTTGATTCTTGAGGATTCTCTTCAGACATTTTTTCTCCTTAAAACTTTTTTTATTTATATTATACCCTAAGTTCTTAACTTTCGTACAAATAAATTTTTACTTTGTAAAATTCTCTCTTATCTTTATATTTAAATCTATTATCAAGCCATTCTTTTATTTTTAAAGTTTTTGAATTTTCATCGGAGAGAATAAGAAAAATTTTCCATCTTTATATAAAACTTCAGGTGCCCAAAAAGAATCCTTACCCCAGGAGTTCTCATCACTTTTGTATGCCCAACCTCTGTATAGCCAGTTCACAAGGTTAGCTGATTCCCAGACCTCAAAACCTCCCAAAGGTCCTGCTCCTCTCTCCGAAGTAGCATATAGGTAGAACTTTCCGTTGTAGAAAAGCACAAATGGGTCTGCTACTTTATATATATTCAGAGGATTCTTGTACTTAGGGACCAAATCTTCGCCAAGCATGTACGATACTTTTAACAAAAGAATTATTAATAAAATCCAAATTCTTTTCATTATAGTTTTTACCTCTTCTATTTTATTTATAAAATTAAAGTCTTCTTAATGTGTTAATCCTGCGCTTATGGTAACTCCAGAAATTAGATATTTTTGAAGCAACAAATAGACCACAATAATAGGGATTACCGTAAGAGTGCATGCTGCCATTATAGGTCCATATCTTATATTTACATCTGAGCCAGCAAGAGCATACAACCCAATTGGCAAAGTATACATTTCCTCTCTTGTTGCGATTATTAAAGGCCACACAAAGTCATTCCAGGAGTAAGTAAAATTTAGTATTCCTATTGAAACTATTGCAGGCCAAGACATAGGAACTATTATTTTAAAAAGTATATCTTTTTCATTTGCCCCATCTATTCTTGCAGCTTCGTCATATTCTATAGGAATTCCTTTAAAAAACTGAGAAAGAATAAATACACTTAATGCTGAGGCAAATCTTGGAAGTACCATCGCCCAAAGCGAGTTTGATATTTTTAAATCTCTAACAACTAAAAATAAAGGAATCATAATAGTTTGAAAAGGAATCATAAAGCCAGACAGTGCTAAAAAGAAAAGAAATCTTCTTCCTGGAAAGTTCATTCTACTTACTGGGTATGCTGCTAATGTACTTATAATTACAACCCCTAAGGTACTTACTACTGAGACAAAGATGCTATTAGAGAACCATGTTAAAATCCTTGCTTTTCCTAAAAGTATAGTATAATTTTTCCAATATGGTCTTTGAGGAATCAAAATTAGCGAAGAAAGATCTTTTTCTGTTTTAAGAGAAGTAGAAATCATCCAAAACACAGGAATTAACCATAATATTCCTATTAGTACGGCAAAGATGTTAAAAAAAGCTTTTTTAATTTTCATTTTTCCTCACCTGCCTCTAACATTAGTTTTACCTGAAGAAATGAAATACCAAACATTATTAAGAAGAATATAAAAGCCATAGCTTGAGCGTATCCCATTTTAAAATAACGGAAACCCATCTCATAAATATACTGGACAAAAACACGCGTTTTTCCACCTGGTCCTCCTCCCGTCATTATATATATCTGTCCAAAAATTTGAAGAGAAGCGACTATTTGGAGGACTAAGAGTAAAACATGTGTTCTTCGAAGTAAAGGGATGATAATATAAATAAGCCTCTGAAGTGCTGTAGCACCATCTAATAGTGAAGCTTCAATAACAGAAATAGGTATTTGTTGAAGGGCTGAGAAATACATCAAGAAGTTGAATCCTAAAGTCCACCAGATTGTTGTAATTGCTACTACTAACATGGCTAAATTAGGATTTTCCCTCCAGAAGACAGGATTAAAACCTAATAATTTAAATAGATATGCGTTAAAGAGTCCAAAAAATGGGCTTGTAAGCATACCCCAAACTAAGCAAACTACGCTTATAGTTAAGACATATGGAAGATAAAAAGATATTCTAAGAAAACTTCTTATTTTAGGACTTAACATCAGAGAGCTAGCAAAAATTGCGGAGATAAATCCTAATATTATTAAAGGAGGGACTGTAAGAAGAGTAAAATAAAGAGTGTTTTTCAAAGAACCCCAAAATAATGGATCTTTGAAGATTTTTATAAAATTTTCAATTCCAATAAACTTAGGAGTTCCAAGGACATCCCAACTATAAAATCCTAAAATCACAGAACGAATAAATGGAATTAACTCGAAGATAAGAAAAAATATTCCAAAGGGAAGAAAAAATAGATAACCATAAAAAGTATGTTTTCTTTTATTTGTTACAATCACGTCTTATTTCACCTCTCTTTAAAATATAAGAGGGAGAAGGGAAAGTCCCTTCTCCCTAAGTCCTTAGTTTTTATTGAGAAGTTATTTCTTCTGCCTTTTGTTTTAAGAGTTTCGCAGCATCCATAGGTGAAAGATCCCCAAGAATAACCTTTTGCCCAATTTCCCACAGCTCTTGTCTCAACTGTGTCCAACCTATCACTGATGGGGCATAAACAACTAACTCTGCAACCTGCACATAATCCTTTCTATACGGAAGACTTAAAAATTCTTTTGAATTTTGAACGCTCTTTAATGCTGGGAGATGTCCCGCTTTTGCCCATTCATAAGTATGTTGTATAAACCATGTTGCAAAAGAAATACCTGCTTTTAACTTTTCTGGAGTACTTTGTGGACTTTTAGGAAATACAAAGGTATGGGAATCAGCCCATGTAAAAGGTTTAACACTTACTGAAATAGAAGGTAGATTAGTAACGCCGAATTCTAAATCCTTTACTGTTGGATAAACTGCCATAGCCCATACACCATTTATATGATAACCTGTTTTTGAATTCTGGAATAAAGATTCAGCCTCATCATAAGTTAATGATTTTGATGCAACTTCTGCATCATAGAATTCCTTGATAATTTTGTAAGCTCTTTCAGCCCTACTTAAGTCTATAGTAATCTTTCCTGTTCTTTTATCAAAGAAAGTACCACCCAGCTGAGTGTATATTGATAACCACAATCTTTCTCCAAGCGTTGCTCCTACTGCCTCTAATGTTAGTCCTAAATTTTTTGTCCTGTCCTTCACCCTCTTTGCATACGTAAGTAGCTCTGTCCATGTTTTAGGTATTAAAACATTTCCAGCTTTATCTACTAAACCCGCAGATTTTAGTACTTTTTTGTTATAATAAAGTACTATAGGATGTGCATCTATTGGTAGTGCATAAAGCTTTCCTTTCCAATATGATGCTTTAATGATTGGTGTAACATAATCATCAAGAAAAGTTTCAGAAATTTTTAGTTCATGAAGAGCGCCACGAGAAGCATAGTCGGGTAATACAGATAAATGCATTATTGCTATGTCAGGAGGGTCACCTGCAGCAAGTGCTGTAAGTAGTTTATTGTAATATTCGCCCCAATCTACAATTTGTTCTTCAATTTCTATATCAGGATTTTCTTTATTAAACTCTTTAATGAGATTCGTCATTATATAACCCTCACCACCCCCAAAGAGCGTCCACATTTTTAATTTGATCTTTGGGGTAGGATGAGAAATAGTCAGAACAAAGAGAATAAGCATTCCTACAATTATAATCTTTTTCATACTTACACCTCCTCCTAAAATTTTAGGAAATTTTAAGAATTCTCACTTAAGGTTCATTTATAGATTTTCTCACCTCCTCTCAAAAGATTTTAATAGTTGATAAAGTAAAGCTGTCATTATAGGTGAGCGTGATAAATTCTTTATAATTGGAAAAGTATGTAAGATAATTTTCCCTTTTCCCATGGGAATTTCAACCATAAAATTTAAAGGATGGTCTATCCATCCAAATACTATTCCCATGAGGGTTTTGGAATTGAAATTAAACTCACCAAGTAATACGTAAGATGGTATGTTATCAATAAACTTGTAATCTAATATTTTGTTCTTAAAGACCTTTCCTGCTATTTGGGGATGTATGATACCTAAACCACTAATCCAATTTCCTTCCTCGATACCTGTTCTTCGATGTAAACTGTATCCAAAATGAGAAAATTCGGTATCTTCAGAAAGTTCAATAATTACAGTCTTTCCTTCCGAGGCTATTTCAGGGAAAGTAGAATCATAACTTGATGCATAAATAACGTCTGCTTCTGAAATTTTATAGGAATTTAAAATTGCACTTACCAAATTATCTTCTAGAGAAATATCTTTTATACCAAGTTTTAAATTGATCCCCTTTAAGAGATCTTTTGGAACTACAAAAAGATCTATGTAATTTTCGTTAATAACTTGTTTTTTAGAAGTCAATTTTAAGTTAATCCTGTAAATTCCAGGTTCACTAATATCCGGTACTTTGAAAGTTATAACATCAATATGATTTAGTCCAGATTTAACTTTATCTATAGTTTTTGAGACCTTTAAATCGGTTCCCTCTAATTGCCAAGAGAATTTCAATTCATCTAAGGGAATGTCAGATAAATGAGAGAATAGTATAGGTATGTTTATCTCATCTCCACTCCATACAGCATTAAGTCTTTCTTGAGGAAATATTAGATCCAAACTATTAAGGTTTTTCAGTTCTTCAAAATGGGCTTTTTTACCCCTTGTTATATCTAATAATCCATTACACTCCCAATATAAATCAGTAAATTCAGTGATTATATAACCTTTAATCTCGGGATGTTTCCTAATCTCTTCTATTTGGAATTTTAGAGCTTGAAATTGTAAATCTTGGAAGGCTTCACTTAGATTCTCGATAGAGTCAAACACTTTGTTAAGTCCAAACTGCCAAAATCTCTCTTCAACTCCTAAAGGTTGGGTTGCAGTAATAGGATCACCTTGCAAAAACCACCAAGGCTCTCCTCCATATTGAGCTCTCAGCTTTTTTATATTAGGAAGTCCCCAATTTCCAAATTCGGAAAGTACTAATGGTTCATTTCCTCTCTTCTTAGAATTTATATGAAAACTCCAGTTAGGGCTCTTTGCGAATTCTGAGATCCAGGTTTGCATATTACGAAATTTATCAGGAAAAGCAAAATAATTATGAAAGTCGTCAATATCAGTTTTAACATGAAAATTGGGAAAACAAGGGGAATTATCTACAACAAGCCTTGTAGGATCTAATCTTTTAAGTTTATCATACATCTTTTCTAACCATTTTCTATCTTCTTCACTATTAAATAAATCTAATCCCCAACCTTCATTAATAATAGTTCTTATAATTACAGAAGGATGATTATAATCGTAATTCACCATTTCTTCTAAAAGTTTTTCGCCCCTTAATTTAGCCTCAGGTGTTGATTTACTCCAATTAGGCATATCGTACCATATAAGAATTCCCACTCTATCTGCCCATTTAAGATACCAAGGATGGGGAACTTTTAAATGGTATCTTAAACAATTAAGTCCCATTTCCTTAGCTAAAATAAGTTGATCTCTAACAAATTCTTCACTAGGAGGAGTGTAATGAGAATCAGAGTAGAAATCTTGGTCTAAGGCTCCCATAAGATAAATAGGTTTTCCGTTTAACAGTATTTCTTTATCTTTTACTTCTATTTTTCTGAACCCAAAATGTTCTGTTACTTCATCTAATACGTTATCTTTTTTATCTTTTATTACTGCTCTAATGGAATAAAGGTAAGGATTATTGATATCCCATAGTAATGGATTAGATACCGAGATCTCTGTTTCCATTAGAGGTTCTAACTCCAAGACTTGATTGCCACATTCTTTGCCCATAGGATCATATATGGTTAGAATTAATCTATAGGGTTCCTTTGAATCATCTAACTTGCTTTCTATCCTTATAGATACTTTGTTATTCTCAGCATCAGGATTGAGAAATATCCTTTTTATATATGTAGAACCTGTTACCAATAATTTAACATCTTGCCAAATTCCTCCAGCTATGCCATACCACTGAGTTTCTTGTTTTCCATGAGGTATTTCAGGGAAAGGAAAATTAGGATCATTGTTTCCAGGTATTAAAACCTTGACTAACAATTCATTCTTCTTTTTTATGTGTTTTGTTACATCAAAGTAAAAAGGAGTGTATCCTCCTTCATGGGAGCCAATAAAGTCACCATTTAACCATATCTCTGCTAAATAGTTTACTGCATTAAATTGTATTAAGAATGACGATTTCCTTAAAGGTTTATTTGTTATTTCAAAATCTTTTTTATACCATACGCTTCCTCTATAATCCTTTAAAGCTGGAATTTGATTTCCCAAACAACCTGGCACATTTACCACATAGGTATTATTGGGAGAGAATTTTTTGTCTAAACTAAGAGCCCATATTCCATTTAAACTAATGATATCTCTCAAATAAATCCCTCCTTATTCGAATTTGTATTCGCTTTGACTATATATTTCAGGTTCATGGATTGAAGATGCTATCTCTACTTTTATACCTTTTTTCTCTAAGGATGACAAAATATCTGGAGGAGCTTTTTCATCAGTTATTAGTACATGAATATTTTCTAAAGCTATAACAGGTATAAGCCTTTTTCTTCCTATTTTTGAATGGTCTGCTAATACTACAATGAGATTTGAAGAAGAAGTCATAGCTTTAATTAAAAGAATTTCTGCAGGATTTGTGGTGGTAACACCCATGTCTATATCAATTCCATCGGCTCCTAAAAAGAGCTTATCCATGTATGTAGATTTGAAAAACTCTTCGATCCTATTATCGTTTAAGGTGTATGATCCCTCTCTCGAATATCCCCCAGGCATGATTACCTTTACCCCTAATCTAATTAAAAGATAAGCAATATTAACCGCATTCGTAATTACTTGGATATTAGGAATACCCCTCAGAAGCTTTGCTAGTTCATAGGTTGTAGTTCCCCCTCCCAATCCTACGATATCTCCTGGTTTTATTAAGGTTAAAGCAGTACGGGCTATAGCTCTTTTCTCATCTAAGTTTTCAACTCCGCGATCTTCTATAGGTGTTTCTAAGAAGCTATGTGGGCTTAAAGTTACACCCCCCCAAACTTTACTAATAAGTCCCTGCCTTTCTAAGTCTTTTAAATCTCTCCTTAGGGTTATATGAGAAATTCCAAGGATACTTGCTAGCTCGTTAATATCTATGGTTCCACGGGCTTCTAAAATATCTAATATTTTTCTTTTTCTATTTCTTCTCGCAATTGATTCCAATTTTAGTCACCTATTAATCATAATTTACACTTAAGATTTTATATTATTGACAAAAATTTGTCAATAATTTTTCAATAGTGTTCATAAATATTACACATATTTTAAGAGGGAAACTATTTGACGTATGGTTCCAATTGGAGACATGTTACTCAAAGAGGGAACTTTTAAATAACCTCTGTGTATGGGAAGAGGCAAACTAAAAATCTAAGATGAGAATGAGAAATTAAAATTAATCTTGGAAATGAGTTCAATACTATTTACCATGATGCAACACTTCATACACAAAATTATTGATACTTCACGAAAAAAGGAGTTATGTATTAGAAAATTACCTTCCTAAAATTTTTGATGGGGTTTTTTCAAAATAAAAATTTCCATGAAATAACGAAGCATTCTCTCTTTCTTGTTGTTGTAATTTTGGTAAGGGTAATTGGAAATTTTCTTCAAAACTACACCGCATCTATAGTAGAAAATAAGGTTATGAAGGATATTCGGCTGTAACTATATAGAAAGGTATTAAAATGTCCTATTGATTTTTGTAAGAAATAATACAGGAGCTATAATGTCCAGAATTCTAAATGATGCACCTATGAATATAGACTTTTTTAAAAATTATCATAATCTAACCTTAATAGCTTCTTCTTACAATTCCCATACTTTTCATTTTGACCTCTTTAATGATATCCTACAGAAATACTGTTTTTCTTTTACTAATTACTAATAAGATCTGTCTAATAAAGGGGGTATAGGGGATCAAAAATATTCAAACTACCTATAAGTGGGGTGCTTTTGCAATTAGCTTTATTAAGGTTCAAGCTTTTTTGGAGAGTAAGAAGATGCCATGGGCAGTTATAGAGTAAAAAAAGAGTAAAAAATATGAGTTTTTAGCTTAATGAACTTATATATCTTTTACTTAGGACACTAAAGCTCTAAAATTTCAATTATTCTATTGATCAAACCTTTTAAATCTTTAACATTGTTTTTTAAAATTGAGTATAAAAACTCATTATCAATCTCCCAATATATGTGTACTAATCTGTCCCTAAATTTGACCATATTCACCAAACTTTCAAAGAACGCTTTTTCCAAAAAACCATTTTCAAAAAGAACTCTAAAAGTATCTGAATAATCTTTTGGAGGTCTTAGACCATTCCGAGATATAGTGTGATTGCAGATATCAACGGCAGACTCAATTGCAATTATAAAATTGTATTTTGCGCTGTCAACTTTATCAGGGTCTTTAAGGAGTTTGGATATCTTCTCTCTATTAAATTGGAGCATTTTTAATCTCCTTTAAATATTCCTCTATTAAGTGTTTGTAGTCAAAATATTTTCTAAAGGTTAAGCTTTCAAAATCTGCCCTTAAATCTATGTCTCTATCTATGATCACAATCTTATTACTCAGCACATTATAAATAAAACTAAGTGGGGCATCATTTATTATCTTTACATCTGTGGGTATATTTTAGTATGTTCTCTTTATCTTTAGGATAATCTTTAACGTAAATTGCTATATCTATGTCATTAAATCTATCGGAATAGGCAAAGGATCCATATATATAGGCGAAGATAATATTTTTTTCTTCTTGAAGAATATTTTTTATTTCCATAAAGTTCTTTACTGTCCTCTAAAAATCCTTTTGCTTAACCATATCAAGTTTTACAGGAATAAAGAGAAAAAGAAGCTTTGTTAAGCGCAAGGATGCTCAAAAAACTTTTCTAATCCTTTTTCCATCATCCACAATCAAAATTTCCCAGTTTTCATAGGTCTGCTTTCTTACAGATTCTGTAGCTCGAGGAAGGAGTCTTTCTCTATTATGAGTGGAGATAATAATACTCTTTACGAGACATATGTACCTTTTATTGCAAAGGATTTAGATCGCAGTCCTATTAATTTTAAGAATTTGTCCGTCCACGTACAAGAATCCTAAGTATGGTCACAGAACATGTGAACAGAACTAACATTTGAATTAAAAATCTTATATCAACGTTAATAGTCCCAAGGGGAGAATTTGAGCTCTTAAAGAAGAAGCGAAGAATAGCTCTTGATATTGAGAGGGAAGCAGCAAAAACTTTATTTGAGAATGGACTAATAAGAGATGCCCTATCGCGCTTATATTGTTATGCTTTACACATGGTAAAGGCTCTCCTTTTTACGAAGGGATTTGAGCTTAAAAACCATGAGGAAACCTTGAGACTTTTAAGTTTGTACTTTATTAAAGGAGGCAGATTACAATCCCTTCTGTGTATTTTCTGATGAGTTATTATGAATTTGAATTTTGGAGATATAATAGAAAAGTTGCTCCAAAAGGAGGAATAACTGAAAAAAGAGTTAAAGTGAAGATTAATGAAAGGGAATAAGGAGGTGTTTTAGATGAGATTTAGGAGATTTGTTACCGCTCTTTTTTTGATTTTGATATTTTTTCTAATTAGTACTGCGTTAGTAGAGGCAAAACTAAAGGAGAGTTTTAGTATTAAAGGATCTGTAATGTTTATTGGTCCTTCTGGGCTTCTTAAGATAAAGGTTGATAGCCATAGTAAAAACATAAAAGGATTTGTGAAGAATAATACGGTAAGTATAAGGATAACTCCGACCACAAAATTTTACTTTGCAAGTTTTGTGAAGACTAATAAGGGATTGGAGTTAAAGAAGCATAAAGGGGTAAGTTTTAGTCTTCTTAAGATAAAGAGCAAGGTTTTTGTAAATGGATTCATTCTTGAGAATAACGAAAAGGAATTGATAGCGATGGAGGTTTATATAATTCTAAAATAATCCAAAACTTCTTATACCTATGGGTAGATTTTTCGAATGCAGAAATAAGTATCTCTTTCCCAAGATTTTGTCCTGGATTTACAAATTGGGTAAGGGCGTTAATTGCGTGACAAAATTTGATAGAATGCTTCTTAAATACTTTACAGAAGAGGATTTAAAAAAGATAAAGAACACAAAAGTTCTCATCGTAGGATGCGGAGGACTTGGTTCAAATGCTGCTATTACCCTAACAAGAACGGGATTTTCTAATTTTATCTTAGTAGATTATGACAATGTGGAAATCTCTAATTTAAATAGACAATTTTACTTCTTCCATCAGATTGGAATGCCCAAAGTATTAGCACTAAAAGAAAATATCCTTCTCGTAAATAAAAGTTGTAATGTTATTACCTATCAGGAGAAAATAACAAAAGAGAATGCAAAGGAAATTCTTTCTCAGGGAGATATCATCTTTGAGGCTGTAGATGGAAGAGAGACAAAAATTCTCCTCTTAGAAACTGCAAGCTTATTGGGTAAAAAAATTGTCATGGCATCAGGAGTATATGGTTATGGCGATTCTGAAAATATAGTTATAAAGAGGTATTAAGGATGGTACTTTCCAATGAAAAATGAAAAACTGTCTTACTTTAAAAAGCCAAATCTTTACTGCATAACCTGTGAAAGCCTCTCCTTAGGGAGGAAAAACATTGATGTAGTAAAAGAGATGCTTTCTGTGGGAGTTAAAATTATCCAGATGTTTATGTAAAATAGTAGAGGCGGATGGTGTTCACTTAGGACAAACCATAAAGTAAAGAAAAAACTCTTAAAAGACTTTAGTTTTGTTGTGGGAAGTGTTCCCTTTTATGATCTTTCTGTAAGAGTTGGAGATTTTACAAAATTAAAGCCTCAAGATTTTCTCGAAGTTCAGGATGCTCTAAACTCCTGTTCCCTTATACCTTCTTGTTCCTTTCATCCAGAATTTATAGGCAACAATAAATAGGAATATACCTACAAATGGAGAAATAAAGACCAAGAGTTTGTTGCTTTGGTGTCTTAGGAATATTTGAGATGGATAAAAGGATACAAAAGCAATAGGAATTAAAAAACTAAATACAAACTTAAAGAAGGGATCAAAGATATCCACAGGATACTTTGTGTATTCTCTGAGCCTAAAGATAAAGTTTAAAAGGGGAGTTACGTTTAGCACCCAAAAAGCTACTGTGGATCCTATCACCATGAGGGATATCATAACCAGAGACCCACTCAAGATAGAAATTATTAAAAGAAGAAGTTTTAAGAAACTAAACTCTAAGTTTAATTTTATCCAAGAGTAAGAAAGTATGATTATACCTGTTATTAGCTGACTTAGACCTTTTATATCAAAAACCTCTGCGAAATAGAAAAAGAATATGTTAAGAGGCTTGAGATAATATTTTATGAAATCGCCCGTTATTAAATAGTAGGGTAGATTCCAAAGATTATCAAAGAAAAGTTGGAGAGGGGAGAGGGAAAGTAGAGAAAAACCATATATAAATAAAATCTCGTAGTAACTCCATCCTAAAATGTTTGGTATGGACCTAAAGATCACATAAATGGAGAGAAGACCTAACAGATTTGTCATTAACATACCAACGATGCTAATAAAAAAGTCTACTCTATACTGCATTCTCCCTTTTATATCCTGAGCAATAAACCAAAAGTATATTCTTACGTAGTATTTTAATCTTTTAACCCCCATTTATCCTAATAAACCTCTCGGTAAGTTTATAATAAATCCTGCTTAAAGTTAAGAATACCAAAAGCCAAAAGATTTGTATTATGAGGGAATTTAAATAATCAAAAATGGTAAAGCTTCTATTAATTAGAACCTCTATGGGCATATGATATATGGTTTTAAAAGGCAATATTTCTAAAATTCTCCTCAGGTTTTCTGGAAAGAGAGGAATGGGTACTATTCCTCCTGATAAAAACAGGATTACAGCATCTTTTGTTACAGAGAGTCCCCAGATAGTTTCCGTGAAGAAGGCGGTTACTCCAACAATAAAATCTATATTAAAGTAAATTAAATAAGAAATGATCACAGATAAAAAGAAGAAAATAAAATTAATACCTAAATTGATTGGCATTTTAAGGATGAATTTTAAAATTATTAAAATGGGAAGGGTTATGGTTAATAAATTAAGTACAACCCACGAGACTCTCTTGAAAAACATATAAACTTGGAAATCTAAAGGTTTCGTCAAAATTATGGAGAGATCTCCGCTGAGCATGAGCTGAGATATATCCCAATCTACCCATGTTTGAAAAAGCCCAAAAATAGCTGTTGCCAAGGAAAGATAAGTAAAGGTGCTTTTAAAATCTATACTTAAACTTTCTTGTCCTAAGCTTCTATATATGGCCTTCCATAAAAAGAAGATTAAAAGAACGTATAGGTACTTCTCGAGGGCATTGAAAAATAGGGAAAATCTGTAAACCATTCTTTCGAGGAGGAAACCCTTAGCTATATAGATATACTTTTTCATTTTCTTGATTCCTCATAAATAAGTTTTATTACTTCCTCGGTCTGAATATCCTCTGTATGTATATCCTCTACGGGTACGAAGTTGTTGATAAATTTGAGTATTTCTAATAAATTTATCTCTTGTTTTTTAAAGCTTATATTTAGAAAGGATGCCTTAATTTCACAGTCGGATATTACATCATTAAAGTTTCCAAGAAGTAGTGACCTTAGATTAACAAGTTTTAGCTCATCCACATCATCCCCTACTCTTATTTTTGCCTTCCTATATGCCTTAAACCTTTCTTTAAGGTCTTCTAAAAGTCCGTCGTATATAATCTTTCCTTTATCTATTACGATGATGCGGGGACAGAGTGCTTCCACATCATTCATATCATGGGTTGCAAGAAGTATAGTTGTTTTCTTCATTTTGTTTAATTCTTTTATTAACTTTCTTACTTTATCCTTTATTAAAATATCAAGTCCTATGGTTGGCTCATCTAAAAATACTACTTTGGGATTGTGAAGGAAAGATGCCAAAATATCACATAGTACTCTTTGTCCTAAGGACATTTGCCTTATAGGTTTTTTATAAAGGGTCTCTATGCCGATTATTTCCTCAAAAAGTTCTAAGTTCTCTTTAAAGGTTTTTTCGTCTATCTCATATATCTCTTTGAGGATCTTAAAAGATTCAATAAGGGGTAAGGACCACCAAAGTTGTGTCCTTTGTCCAAAAACTACTCCAATATTCTTTGCGTTTCTTATCCTATCCTTATATGGAATAACCCCATTTATATAAATCTCTCCACTATCGGGTTCTAAAACACCAGTCATTATCTTAATTGTTGTAGATTTTCCCGCACCATTTGGTCCTAAAAACCCTACAATCTCTCCCTCACTTATCTCCATGGAAATTCCGTCTACCGCTTTTACATAAAAATAGTCACTCGAGAAGAGGTCTTTTACTGTACCCCAAAATCCCTCTCTTCTTTTTAATACCTTAAAATACTTCCTCAAATTATTTATCCTTATAACTTTATCTACCATAGACTTAAATCTCCCTTTATCTTTTCTCTATCAAGCCTTATGGGAAGAAAGGGTAAGATAAGATTTGTCAAAAATAAAAATCTCGAAAGAGTGAATTTGTAAAGTATAGATTTAAGGGTAAAAAATATGGCTTTAAATCTATTTACTTTTTGGTTAATAAAGCCAAGGGTGAAATATTTCCTTCCGATAATGTTGTTTAATTTACCAATACATTCTCTTTTCCTTGTAACTTTGTTTGAATTTTTAACGAGTTTTTTGTGATAGGCGTTCATTTTAATCACACCGAGTCCCACAAAGGTAAATCTCTCAACAAAACCTTTATCCTCGATTGCCCTTTCTATATCAAGTTTTCCTCTGTCGAAAAAGTTAAATAGATTATCAATCCCCTGATAGTAATAGTGATGATAATCGTCAATTAGAACAAAGGGATAATAGTGAATAGCCCTGTATACCAGGTCAGTATCCTCACAAACCATCATATCTTCTCGAAAATATCCAATCTTTTTAAATAAATTTCTATTTATGACCATTGTGTTTAATTGGGTGCAATAGGATCCACCCTCAAGAAAAGATTTTTCATAAAAGTCGTCTCCAAAAAATATATACTTACCAATAACTTTTGCCTTAAAGGATTCGATCATTTTTTTAAGTCTTGCTCTCTCAGAGGGAATTTCGGGGTCAAATACTTTTATACGTCTTCCGTCTTCGAAAATGGTGATCCACAGAGCAAAGGAAAGACTCATGTTGTAATTTTCCAAAACGTATATACTTTCTTCAAGATGATGGGGAACCCATTCATCATCTGAGTCAAGGAAGGCTATATACTCTCCTTTCGAATTTATTATTCCATAATTTCTCGCACCGGATGGTCCTTTTTTTCTCCTATTCTTGAGATATTTTATGCGACTATCCATAGAAATGTATTTTTTAACTAAAGCTTCCGTATTATCGCTACTTCTGTCATCTACAATTAAAAGCTCCCAATTAGGATAAGTTTGATTTATTACAGAGTCTATAGCACGGGGAAGAAGTTTCTCTCGGTTATATGTGGGTATTATGACACTGACCAACCTATCTCCCATAAAATTTATCTCCTCTTTCTATAAATAGAAAGATCTACTACAATTTTCAATATGCTCCCTAAGTCCATAGTATAGTTCGGATACATCCTCTTGAAATAAATAGGGATGGGAAATGTCTTTAATACTTATATTAAATAACTCTGGATCCAACTGATATGCCTTGATATAACAATCGAGGGCATCTGACCAGCGCTTTGTCTTTTCATAAGCAATCCCTAAGTTAACCCAAGAATGAACAAAATATGAAGCATTCTTAACTGAAATTTCAAGATTGTTGATCGCTTTTTCGAAGTTGTTAAGACTCATGTATAATAAACCAAGCAAATTATGAATTGTTGGAGCCCAATATCCTTGGTCCTTAGCGAGAGCAACTTCCAAAATCTCAATTGCTTCTTGATATTTACCTTTGATGCGCAAAAAACGCGACAAAAATATGTATGGCAACTTATTATCAGGCTCTAACTTGATAGCATGGTTAACCGCATCTATGGCTTCTTCAATTTTACCCAAACTTGCTAAGGATACCGACAGATGCCACCAGCTTGCGGTGTCATTGGGAGTTATAGATAATTGTTTTATTAAAAGATCACGATAAAATACAGATTTTTTTATCAGCCTATCAGGATCAGTAAAGTACCCATAGTGATGAATATATATTCCTTTTATGGGAGGAACATAACCTAATCTTGCAAGGGAATAATTTACAGTTTCATGAATAGTTTTTTCGTATCTTATGAGAGGGTCATTCTTAAATAATTTTGTAACGGGATAACAACCCCATCTTCCATTTGGGAAATAATTCTGCACCAGTAAGGCGTAACCTAAACCCCTCTCTTTTTCTAATAGCTCAAGAAGAACGGATTCATTATGAATGCAGAATGCTTCGTCAGAATCGATAGAGAGAATATAATCACCTTCCGCATGTTCCAAAGCAAAGTTACGAAATGCAGAAAAGTCAAAAATTTGTTCAGGATAAATATACACTTTAGCTCCAAGTTTTTTAGCTATCTCCGTTGTGGCATCATTAGAACCTGTGTCTACAACTATGATTTCATAGGCAAATCTTTTAACACTCTCAATGCATCTACATAGATCTGCTCCCGCATTTTTAGTAATAATACAAACGCTAATTCTCAAATCGTGTAACCCCCTCCAAGCTATTAATTCTTCAGAAATTAAGATAAATTTATTAAAACTTCTAAGGCATCTTTAACTGCAAGTCTAATACTTTCTACTGGGTGATGAGTAAGAATTTCTAAACTTTCATATATATTTCGATCATAATACTCTTCCTTCGTTACCAAAATCTAGAGCTAAACGCAATGCTAAGTAAACCCATTGTCTATACTCATCTAATACTTAACGTTGGATAATCCCCAGGAAAACATTTTATACGATTGATTGCATTGAGTCCTTCATTTTGTATTAACCAACTGTCAGATTAACTGATGAATTTTTTTAGAGAGTAAAAATCCAAAATATACACTACCCTTCCTCCCTTCTTTCCCTCCAATTATAAAAGGCACTCCTACACCAAGAGTGTATATTGTAAGTTAAATAGTGTCAATAGCCTAAGGGGAGAGTGTTCAAAAAAACAAGAGAAGTTGAAATAGTCAAAGGATAAAAAGGGGAAAAGAAATGAGTGAATACGGATATGGAGTATGTAATGATGAAGATGGATATGTAGCAGTAGGAATTACAAATTCTTTCTCTGAAGGACAAGATATTTATGTGATTAAGGTTGATAAAAATGGAAATCTTTTATGGGAAAAAATATATGGTGGTAAAGGGTATGATTATGCCTATGACATTACAAATGGTGATGATGGATACTTAATTGTGGGAAATTCTAATTCTTTTTCTGATTCAGTAGATCTATATGTATTAAAAACTAACAAAAATGGGGATAAAGTCTGGGAAAAAACCTATGGTGGTAAGGGATATGATACAGGGTTTTCTGTTCTACGAACTGATACTAAGTATTTAATTGTAGGTGGATCTAATTCACAAGGTGCGGGAAATAGTGATTTATATGTGGTTAAGTTAGACGAAAAAGGAAATTTAATTTGGGAAAAATATTTTGGTGGTGCAGATCTTGATGAAGGTTGGGGATTAGTTTTAGAGGATTCTTGGTTTATAGCCATAGGAAGATCAGAATCCTTTAGTACTGCCAATAGTGAGCTTTATGTGGTAAAGTTTAAAGAATGATGATTGAGGGAGGTAATATGATTGATGTAATTTCTTATGGTGAGGTAATGTTAAGATTTACCCCTGAAAGGTATCGCACTTTTTTAAGTAGTAATACCTGGAATGTGGAGGTGGGAGGAACTGAGGCAAATGTCTTAGTAGCCCTTTCTCTTTTAGGCTTAAAAACTGAATTTATATCCTTTTTTCCTGACAATTTCCTTGGCTTTAAGGCGATTAGTGAATTAAAAAAGTATGGAGTTGGAGTAGAAAAGGTAAGACTTATACCAGAAGGAAGGATGGGGCTTTATTTTGTGGAATTACACCATCGCTCAAAAGGAATCAGAGTTCTTTATGATCGGAGGGACTCGTCCTTTTCAATAGGCGTTCTTTCAGATACTGATCTTGAATTTATAAGAAAGGCAAAACTCATACATCTTACAGGAGTTACTCCAAGCTTAAGTGAAGTTTGTAAGAGTAATGTAATTAAAATATGCACTTCTAAAAAAGATAGCCAAATTTTGTCTTTTGATATAAACTATAGAAAAAAACTATGGGGTGAAAAGGAGTGTAGGAGGTTTCTGGATATTATACTACCCTTTGTAGATATTCTTTTTGTTAAAAAAGAAGATTACAACCTCCTTTTTGAAGAAGAGAATAATGAAGAAAAAATTCTTTATAAACTTCAAAAGACTTATGGAAAGGATAAAATTTATGTCTTGACCCAAGGAGAAGAGGGATGTTCGGTACTTTATAAGGATGAATATTTTTCTCAGCAGGCATATAATACTGATGTGGTAGATAGGATTGGAGCAGGAGACGCTTTTGTGGCTGGATTTTTGTATGGTTATCTAAAGGGAAAAGATTTGAAAAATTCTGCAAAATATGGCAGTTTACTTGCTTCAATTAAAATGAGCATCTTTGGAGACTTTCCTGCTTTGGATAGAAAGACCCTTTTGGATCTCTTAGAGTCAGAAAATAATAGGAGTGTGGAGAGATGAAATCAAAAGTAGGTATAAGTTCTGCAAATCAGACTCTTGAGATTCTTGAATATATTGTTCTTTCGGGAAGGGAAGTGTCTTTAAAAGAGATTGCAGAGGAAATTGGACTTCATGTCTCTACGGTGCATCGTTATATTTCCTCTCTTTTAGAAAAGGGATATGTGAGGAAGACTCAAAATGGTCTTTATAAGCCTGGATTTAGGATATTAGAACTTTCTTCTTACATTCTTCAAGGTTTTGACTTGAGGGAGATTGCTCGCCCTTTTCTTATAGAGCTTATGGAAAATACAAAACAAACTGTTCATTTGACCATTAGGGATGCCTACGAAGGGGTTTATATAGACAAAGTTGAAGGTCCTGGTACACTTCCTATGATGTCCCGCATAGGTATGAGAATGCCTTTATACTCTACCAGCTTTGGCAAAGTACTTCTTGCATACAGTCCAGAAAGTTTTATCAATGAATATTTGAGAAAAGTACCCCTTATTCCGAGAACTGAAAACACCATAACTGATCCTGAAAAGCTAAAGGAAGAACTTTTAAAAGTAAAAAAGCAGGGTTATGCCTTTGATAATGAAGAGAATGAGAGGGGGATTAAATGTATAGGAGCCCCCATATTTGATTATTCGGGAAATGTGGTTGCAGCAGTTTCCATATCTGGGTATTACAAAGATTTTGAAGGGGAAAATAGGGAAAAGCTTCTTAAAGAACTTTTAAGTGCGTGTGATAGGATAAGTTCCGTACTAAGAAGCAAAGCTTAAGGAGGTTATTTTCATGGACTTATCCTGTAGTTATGTGGGGCTTAGGCTTAAAAATCCCATTATTATTGCCTCTTCAGGACTTACAGAAAACTTAAAAAACATGAAAAAATGTGAAGAAAATGGTGCAGGCGCCTTAGTAGTTAAATCTTTATTTGAAGAAGAAATTTGTAGGGTTTCACCAACTCCACGTTTTGAAATAATAAGTCGCAGTATGGGACCATTAAGATCTCAGACCTTTTATTCCTTTGAGCAGGCAAGTCCTTTTGAGCCTGAAGAATACTTCAAAGAAATAAGCAAGGCTCTTAGTGTTTTATCTATTCCTGTTATTCCAAGTATAAACTGTATTACCGATGATGGATGGCTAAAATATTCAAAGATGGCAGAAGAAGTAGGGGCTCCTGCATTGGAATTAAATGTTTCTTGTCCTCATGCTTCTATATCCTTTCGTGGACAAGATGTGGATGAAACAATTCTTCATGTAGCAAGAATTGTGAGAGAAAATGTGAAGATTCCAATTGTTGTAAAACTACCTATGCAACTTTCCTCTCCCCTTGCTGTGGCAAAAGCCCTTGAAAACATTGGTGTAGATGGAGTTGTCATGTTTAATAGACTTACAGGGCTTGACATAAATTTGGATACAGAAAAACCAATCCTTCATGGAGGTTATGCAGGACACGGAGGTCCTTGGGCTTTTAATTATGTGTTAAGGTGGATCTCCACTTCTCGTCCTCATTTAAAGCTCTCCATAGCTGGCTCTGGAGGAGTGGGAAGTGGAGATGATGTGGCAAAGTATATACTTACTGGGGCAGATGTGGTCCAGATATGTAGCATTGTATATCTTATGGGGTATGAAATCATTCCAAGAATAATTGATGGGCTAAAGAAATTTATGGAAAACAAAAAATATAGTACTTTAAGTGATTTTAGAGGAAAAGTATCAGGTAAAGTTATTCTTGGAAATTATGAGATTGATAGAAGACATCTATATGAAGCCTATATAAATTCTGATTTATGTACCTCTTGCGGAATATGTAAAAAAGTCTGTATTTATGATGCGCCAATAGAAAAAGATGGTAAGTATTTTATAACTGACCTTTGTGATGGATGTGGACTTTGTGTGAGGCTTTGTCCTACCAAAGCTATAAGTATGGTTTTTGTGGGAGGAAGAGAGAATGCAAAAAATTAAAGGAGATGTGATCGTAATTGGGGGTGGAGGTGCGGGTCTAAAATCTGCTATTTCTGCTTATGAAAAAAATCCTTCTTTGAAAATTGTGCTTATCTCCAAAAAGCCCATTGGAACCGGCGGAGTTACTGCTAATGCTTTCTCTGATAGGATGGCTTTTCATGCAACTTTGTCCTATACATTACCTCCTGAAAATAATTACCTATACCATGCCCTGGACATATACAAAATAGGCGGGGAAGTTTCCGATTATAACCTTGCAGAAATTCTTGCAAGAAGAAGCGAAGAAGAAATTAGTTATCTTATCTCTCTTGGAGTACCCTTTGTAAGGAAAGAAGATGGGAAGATAGATCAATTCTTAACTGATGGCTCTGAATATCCTAGAGCTTGCTATGTGGGACCTAATACCGCTATTGAAATTGCAAAAGCATTAAAAAGAAGACTGAAGGAAACAAAAGTAGAAGTTTATGAAAATATAATGGTTTATGATTTTATTGTTAAAGAAAATAGAGTGATTGGAGCAAAGGCAATAAATGTGGTATCTCAAGAGAGATATTTAATTCAAGGAAAGGCATTTATTTTAGCAACAGGAGGAGCGGGAGAGCTTTATTATCAAAATGTCTTTACCTCGGAGATGACAGGGGATGGTTATGCAGCAGCATTAAGAGCAGGAGCAGAACTGGTTAATATGGAGTTTATGCAAATAGGAATATGTCATCCTACTATTCTTTTTGCTGAGTCGGGAAGTATGTTCCGGGCTCTCCCTAAGATTGTAGATGAAAATAGAAAAGAATTTTTGCCGGATTATCTTTCCGAGGAAGATAAGAGAAACTTATGTGTGCTTGAATTTAAAAAAGGAGCTCATTGGCCTATTTCTTATGAATCTCCTACAAAGGTAATAGACTTAGCAGTTTATTACCACATAAAGAATGGACATAAGGTATTTATGAACTTTATGGAAAATCCATCATATTTAGATTATGAAAATATCCCTGAAGAAATTCTTTTGTGGAGTGAAAAGACAGGAAAAGAAATCTTTAAGGGCACTACTCCTTATGAGAGGCTTCAAAAAATTAATCCCCAAATCATTGATTGGTTAAAACAATATAACATTGATCTTTCTAAGGAGCTTCTTCCTATTCAAAATGCCCTACAACACTTCCAAGGAGGAGTAAAAATAGGGGAAAATGCAAACACATCTCTTGAAGGTCTTTTTGCTGCAGGAGAAGTAGCGGGGGGTCAGCATGGAGCTAACAGACCTGGTGGTAATTCTCTTCTGGATACTCAAGTTTTTGGAAGAATTGCAGGTGAAAATGCAGTACTTTATGCAGAAAGGAATGATTTTGTGGAGTTTGAAATAGAGGAGGAAAGAGTTAATGGAGAAATCTCAGCAACCTTAGCAAGAAAGAAGGTAAAAGATGTAATATCGGAATATGGGTTTTTAGTAAGGATTGAGGAGGATATAAAGAATGGTCTTTTAGAACTTAAGGAAATTAGGAGGAAAGGGATATATCCTGACGAAAAGGGTCTTTCCTATTATTATGAGACTATAAATATGCTAGACACAGCCGAATTAATTCTCAACGCAATTTTAATAAGAGATGAGAGTAGAGGTCCTCATTTAAGGTTTTATAGGTTTTCTCCTCCCATTATGGAATTTGTTCCTAAAAGACCAGAATGGAATAAATATATTGTTTTTTATAAAAGGAATGGAGAATTAAAATTTGAGATAAGGGAACCTGTGAGGCCTAAGGTATGATTATGAAAGCGAAAATTGCAGTTCTTGAAGGATTTAAAAAACCCCTTGTAATAAAACATTTTGATATTCCTCCTCTTCCCCAAGGTAGTATTTTAGTAAAAATGGTTGCTTCAGGTATCTGTGGCTCGGATCTTCACATGGTTGATGGAGAGGATCCAAGGGTACCTTTGCCTATAATATTAGGACATGAGGGGGTAGGGGAGATAGTAGAGATAAATGGAGAGAAAAAGGATTTAAATGGGGATACTCTTAAAAAGGGAGACCTTATCATATGGGATAGGGGAGTAGTCTGTGGCGAGTGTTATTTTTGCAAGGTTTTAAAAACTCCTTATCTTTGTGAAAATAGGAAAATTTATGGAATTAATAGATCTTTTAAAGATTATCCTTATCTTACTGGTGCCTATGCGGAATATATAATTCTTGAGAAGAAGACTGAAATTTTAAAATTGTCTTCTAAGACAGATCCTACGGTACTTGTTATGGCAGGATGTTCTGGAGCAACTGCTGTTCATGCTATTGACTCCCTTGAAGATAATCTTCTTGATAAAACAGTAGTGGTTCAAGGAGGAGGACCCCTTGGTATTTTTGCTTTAGCTCTTTCCAAGTTTCAAGGAGCTAAAAATACTATTCTTATTACAGGAAGTAGTTTTAGAAAAGAAATCGCAGAAAAGATAGGAGTAGATGTAGTTCTTGATAGAACTATATTAAAAGAAGAGGAAAGAATAAATAAAATCCTTGATATGACCTATGGAAAAGGTGCAGATGTAGTTATAGAGGCGACAGGAACTAATAAGGCTATACCAGAAGGTTTAAGAATTTTAAGAAAGGGTGGCACATATATTGTAGTGGGGGTTGCGTCTCCTCAAGAGAAGGTTCCTGTAGATTTTTATGATGTCTCTTCAAAAAACATTACCATAAAAGGTGTATGGGTAAGCGATGCAGAGCACTTTAAAAAGGCAGTTTCTTTTCTTGAAAAGAATCAAGATTTGTTTGCTCCTGTGGTTACCCATAAAATTTCTTTGGATGAGATAAACCATGGATTAGATCTTGTAAGGGAAAGGAAAGCAGGCAAGGTGGTTATAGAAAAATTTTAGGGAGGATTTCGATTATGAATGATGAATCTTTAAGTGGAGAGAACTTAATAACTATATTTAAGGCAGGAAGACGTGCTCTTAAAGTAGGGAACTTTTCTCCTGCTTAGATAAAATAAAAATTATTTTTTATGTGGTCTCTTGCAAAGCAAAAAATGCAACAGCAAGAAGTATTTCAGCTATCACAATCATTATGACTCCTATGAGTAGTATTAAAGTAATAGTTCCATAAAGATAAAGATTTCCTGCTGTTTTAAAAGTACTAATGTTAGTCAGTTGAGACACTTCTAAGAGGCAATTCCTTAAAAGTAGAACTTAAGGAGAAGACACTAATCCCAATATTACCTATTGCAATAAATACAATAATTAAGCTTACGATTGTTAAAATAAACCAAACTTTTTCACTCCTTAGAACTTTATGGAGGGGAGAAGGTTCTCCCCTCCCTTTTTAAGCTGTAGATTTATTTATGAGTTTGTAAAGTGGGCAATATCTTAAAGCAGCGGTTAATACAAGAATTGCCCCAATTATATGGAGAATTACACCCCAAACAGTCCCTGATACTACTCCCCATTTAGTCAAGTGAGGAAGAACTATACCAATGATAGCTCTTATTACTGCATCAGTTTTTCCTACATTCACTTTTTTCACCCCCTTTTAAATTTGTAATAAGTATACATATAAATATAAAAAAATTCAATATGTTATTAAAAAATTATGGTTTATAATTTTAACTAGTATCTCTATGAGAAGGGAGTGAGCTTTAATGAGATTTATAGATCTAAGAAGTGATACTGTTACAAAACCAACAGAAGAAATGCGTAAGGCCATGTATGAGGCAGAAGTTGGAGATGATGGATATGGAGAAGATCCTACAGTAAATTTATTAGAACAAAAAGCAGCAGAACTTTTAGGGAAAGAGGCAGGACTTTTTGTGGTATCGGGGACTATGGGAAATCAAGTAGCTTTATTAACTTGGACTCGTCCTGGAGATGAAGTTATACTCGAATCAGAATCTCATATTTATTATTATGAGGCAGGAGGAATGGCAGGAAATTCTGGGGTTCAACCATTTTTAATTGATGGGGAAGAGGGGGTAATGCCAATAGAAGAGATCGAAAAAGCCATAAGACCTAAGGGGAGGGTTTTTCCTAAAACATCCCTTATAGTTCTTGAAAATACTCATAATAGAGCTGGTGGGAAAGTTTTACCTCTTGAATATATGAAAGAGGTTTATGAAATAAGTAGAAAACATGATATTCCTATTCATCTTGATGGAGCAAGGATATTTAATGCGGCTATTTATTTAGGGATTCCTGCTAAGGAAATTGCAAAATATGCGGATTCAGTCATGTTTTGTCTTTCTAAGGGGCTTTCTTGTCCTATGGGATCAGTTCTTGTAGGGTCTAAGGAATTTATAGAGGAAGCAAGAAGAAAGAGGCAAAGGCTTGGTGGTGGATTAAGACAGGCTGGAGTAGTTGCTGCATGTGGGATTGTTGCTCTTGAGAGGATGATTGACAGATTAGTAGAGGATCATGAAAAAGCTCAAAATTTGTATAACTTTTTAAAGGATATAGAAATTTTTAGTGTTAAAAAGCCTGATACTAATATTTTAAAGGTGAGAATTAAAATTAATAAAAAAGCAAGAGAATTTTTAGAAGAGTTTAAAAAATATGGACTTCTTGCCACAAGTTTTGATGATGAAACTTTAAGGTTTGTAACTCACAAAGATGTATCCTTTGAGGATATAGAAAAGGCAAAGGAAATCATTTATAAAGTATGGGAAAGTATTAGTTGACAGATAGCATTTTTAGTAGTATAGTTTTATAAAAACGTTTTTATATACGTTTTTAAAAAGGGGAGGCTTGTTATGAAAGGTCTTGTTGTGATTTTACTTTTTTCCTTGTTCTTTGTACCCTCTTTTGCTATCCAGGAATATCCCAAACCAGACAAGCTTTGTGCTTTAACCTTTGATGATGGGCCTGACGCAAGACTTACTCCAAGGGTACTTGACAAGCTTGAGAAATACAATGTGGTTGCCACCTTTTTCTTAGTAGGACAAAGGATAAACAGTAGTGTAAAACCTGTCCTTGACAGAATGGTAGCCATGGGATGTGAGTTTGGAAACCATTCTTGGGACTATAACCCCATGGACAAAATGGATCCTGAGATGATTAAAGAGTACATAAAAAGGACTAATGAAACTATACAGGCATATACAGGAAAGGTTCCTCAGTTTTTCCGTCCCCCAAATCTTGCCGTATCAAGGACCATGTTTGATGTGATTGACATGCCTTTTGTAAGTGGAGTTCTTGGTTTTGATTGGGCAGGTTGCGATAGAACTCCTGAAAATATTGCCAATAATGTTTTAAAAGGCATAAAAGATGGTGCCATCATACTTTTACATGATGTACAGCCAGAGCCCCATCCAACGCCTGAGGCTTTAGACATCTTAATCCCAGCTCTCAAGAAAATGGGTTATGAATTTGTCACTTTAACTGAGCTTTTTAAGAGGAAAGGAGTAGATCCTAAAGATCCAAAATATAAATATAAGCTTTGGGTCTATGTAGAGCCATAAAGGCAAGGTAGGGGAAATTTAGGGAAGGGAGGGAGAGAGGTTTTATCCTCTCTCCCTATATTTTTATTTTACTTCTTCTAACTTAACTTCTTTTAAGTAAACTTTTCCTGTAGCGGGATTTGCTGTTTTTCCAAGCTCAAAGGAGAGATTTGCCCTTGGATCTTGAGTGTTGTTGAAAGTGAATTCAAGAGTAAAGGTTTGCCAATCAGTAGTGAGATTATAACTTTGGTTAGCATATAGAGCATAAGTTGTTGGATTCAAGAATTTTACATTTATATCTCTTGGATTTTCTGCCTTTGCCTGGAAGGTTAATCTATAAGTCTTTCCTGCAGAAAGTCCTACCCATTGGTTAAACTGGACATGCCAAGACTCCCCTCCTGTATCTTGCACATCTACTATTGCCATCTTATTTGTGGTATCAATATTTGCGGATGCGGTTCCACCCATGCCATAAGGTGATCCATACCATAAGAACCAATCGTCGGGCCAATTTTGTTGATCGTTTGTGAATGGATATTCAAAGCTTCCATTATTTACTTCTTCCATGGTTACCCCTTTGTATACCTTGATGTAGTCTACGTACATTTTCTGTGGAAATACAGTGGTGTCATCAGGAGATCCAGGCCAATAACCACCCACTGCTACATTCATTATTATGAAGAAGGGATGGTCAAATACCCAATTTCCATAAAGTTCAATTTCTGGTCTTGTAATGGTGAAGAATTTCTGATCATCCACATACCATGATATTCCAATGGGATCCCATTCTATTGCAAAGATGTGGAAATCCTGGGAGAAATCTCCGGAAGGAAGCGTATAATTACTTCCTTTTCCACTTGCTCCAGAATATCCAGGTCCGTGTACTGTGCCATAGACTTTGTTAGGTTCATGACCTAAAAGCTCCATCACATCTATCTCACCACAATTGGGCCAACCTACAGTGGTGATATCCTCACCAAGAAGCCATAAAGCAGGCCATATTCCTTTTCCTTTTGGAAGTTTTGCTCTAAATTCTATCCTTCCAAATTTCACATTAAATTTTCCTTGTGTCTTCATCCTTGCGGAGGTGTAATTGTATGAGCCATATTGGTCAGTGACACTTTCCTGTTTTGCTTCTATAACCAATACTCCGTTATCCACATATGCATTTTCTTGCTTGTAATATTCCAATTCTCCGTTGCCCCATCCGGGAATGCCATTTGCCTGTCCGTTTCCAATCTCAAAGCTCCATATATTTTCATTTATTGATGTACCGTCAAAGTTCTCTTCCCAAACTGTCGCATACCAATACTTTTGTCCTAAGGCTGGTGGAGGTGCAGGAGGTTCTGCAGTACCAACCTTTATAAGTTTTACGTTATCAATATAAATAGTTCCATCATCTTGACCAAGTTGAAATTCAAATCTTGCACTTTCATCTGTTGGATAGACCATCTTGAATTGGAAGGTGTAGGTTTGTTTTGTGGTAGTAATATCAATGGCGTAGCCTCCTGATTGATCCACTTGTCCAGATGGGCCAGGATTATATGCAGTCCATCCCTTATAGCCATTTGCTCCTACTTTAACTCCGATCCTTCTATTTTTACTTGCCCATGCATCGAAGCTTACCTCATAGATCCCTAAGTACTCAACTTTAATTGGGGATTGCAATACTTGTACCGACCAACTATTGGGTCCTCCATTAGTTATGTCAACCTTTAATACTCCATTTTCTACTTTTCCTGTGGCTTGCGCACCATCTCCAATCCTAAAAAGCCATGTTCCTTGTGTATCAAAATCACCATTGGGAAGTTCTGGATAGCTCTCACTTATATAAATTAATGGTTTTGAAAAATCTCCATTTTGAAGAATGTTTTGTTCTGTAACAGGTGGAGTTTGGGGCTTTGGGGCGCAGCCTGTAATAAATAATATCATTAAGGTAAGAAGGAGAAGAGAGAAATATTTTCTCATTTTTTTTATTCCCCCTTTACTTAAAGTTTGGGAGTCAAATAAGAGCTAATTTGTTTTAGTGAATTCTGTTTACCTTATCCCTCCTTTCTTTGTTTGATTTCAGAAAATAACAAATTCTTTTAATATCAGTTTAAAACTAAGTAAATATTGTTGTCAATAAGGGGTTAAACCGATTACAGTATAGGTTTATTCTTTTTTTCTAAGTTTTACCGCAGTTCCATATGCCAAAATTTCTGCAACTCCTTGCATAATTTGAGTTGTACCAAACCTCACCCCTATTACTGCGTCAGCGCCTAATCTTTTTGCCTCCTCAATCATCCTATCTAATGCCTGTTCTCTTGCCTCTCCAATTAATTTTGTGTATTCTACAACCTCACCACCTACTAAATTCCTAAAACTTGCCAATATATCCTTTCCCACATTTCTTGCTCTTGCAGTGCTTCCTCTCGCAATTCCTAAAATTTCAGATACCTCGTATCCAGGAATATAATCAGTTGTAGTAATAATCATCTCTCTTCAACCCCCTTACCATTTTATGTCTTTATACTTTTCTTCTTCTCTCTTACTTTTAATTCTCTCCTTTAAAACTTTTATGAAGAGAAGACCAAAGGCTAAAATCAAAAGGAGGCTAATCATACCTACTGGAAATGCCATTATAGAACCAACGATTATTAAGAGAAGCCATACTATCACAATGATAGAAAGAATAATGTAAGCAATTTTCTCCATCTCTGAACCCCCATGAAAATTGGTGCGGATGGGGGGACTTGAACCCCCACGGGGTTTTACCCCACAAGATCCTGAATCTTGCGCGTCTGCCATTCCGCCACATCCGCAAAATTTTTCTTTTATATTTTATCAAATTTTAGAAAGAAGTACCATGTATAAAGGCATTATCACAACACTAAATAAAGTAGTGTATGTAATCATGCTTACTGCAAACTCATAGTCTCCCCCATACATTCTTGCCACAATAGAAGAGTTTACCATAACGGGCATTGCAGACATAATTATGAATACATCCCTCATAAGCTTAGGAATAGGGATAAAAAATTCTAAAATTATTACAAGAACTGGAGTAATTAAAAATCTTCCTAAAAAGGTTAGAATAGCATCCTTATCAAGTTTAAATTTCTCAAAGCCCATGTGGTACATTGTTATACCCACATAAAATAAAGAGAGAGGAGTAGTAAGGTTGCCAATTAGTTTGAAGCTATCAAATAAAAATTTGGGAGGTTTAAAATCTATTAAAACTATTACAACACCTATTAAGAATCCAATAAAGGGGGGATTAAAGATCCTCTTTAATAAAACTAAGCTTAAGATCTTTTCTCTTTTTTCTTGAGTATCCAAGATAATCCCATAAACTCCAAAGCTCCACCATATGGTAGTATTTGCCATGTAGTAGAGAAGGGTATAAGGTGTAGCAATATCTCCAAAAAGAGCTTGGGACATGGGAAGCCCTATAAAAATAGAGTTAGAAAGAGAGAAGATTCCTGCTAAAAGTCCTCTCCTTCCTTTTCTTGTTTTAAAGATTATGGCTAAAAGGTATCCCAAAAAGTAGGATATAAGGATTGATAAAAATGGAATAATAAGTCCTTTTGCAGAAGAAATAAGGTCATTTTTTGTGAAAAAAGAAGAGATATTTACAATCATGCTTAGAGGAAGACTGAGATTTAAGACTATTTTGGCAAAAAGATCTGCGGTTTTTCCCTCAAACCATTTTTTATGGGTGAGTATATATCCTATGGCTATAATAATAACTATTTCTAATACTCCTTGTAGAGCAGAGAAAAATACCCTCATAACTTCCTCCGTTTTTTTAATAAAGAATAACACAGATTGTTTTTTTAACTAAGATGAAAAACTTAAATTTGAAGTATGTAATATAGCTTTGCTCCTTTCATACATGTTGCAATTTTGTGTTTTTGAATAAGCCTTTCTTATTTTCATTGGGAAGCCTTTTTAGGAGGGAGTCTGATCTTATTACTGCAAGTAAAGAAAATTTTCTAAGGAAAATTTAAGCTTCTTCTAAATCTCCTTTAAGAGTGTCCATTTACAATTAAAACCGAACTCAAGGGAAACCTTGAGAAAAAAAATAAAAAGTGGAGGTGGTATCATGAAGTTTAAAGGATTTGCAGTTTTGAGTTTAGTGATTTTAGGATTGCTTTCCTTAGCTTATGCTTATGGCCCTAGGTTTGGAGGATATCTTGCTCAAACTAATGTACAACTTACCAAAATATCGGGTACAGTTAGTAAAATAGTAAATACTCCTGCGTTGACAATAACAGTAAAGACAGCAAGTGGAGATAAAGAAGTAATTCTTGGACCCGCATGGCTACAGATAAAGGAACTGAAAGTAGGAAGCAAGATAGAGATAGAAGGATTTGAGTCTCCAGTAAGCAAGAATTTTAAAGCAGTTAAAGTTGTAGTGGATGGAAAAGAAGTTTTGAATTTATCAAAGAGTGTAAGTTATGGAAATCCAGGCTTTGGTAGTCCAAGAGGAAGAAGAGGTTTTAAAAATTACCAAAATTGTCCATGTTTAAGTTTACAGACTAATTAAAGAATAAAAATGAATTACAATTCTTTGGGGAAGCCTAAAAAGCTTCCCCTTTTTTTAATTTTCAGAGAGAGCTTTTTTAATAGTAGAAATTGCCTCTTCGGTATTCATGTTTCTTATATCCACACCTACATGTCTTGTTCTATCAAAGCCTGCTTTTTCAAAAGCATCTCTAAACATTTTTGCTTGCATTTTAGGGTCACATCCTGCAATAACTAATTTTTCAATACTATCTCCATCTTTTACAAAAGTTGAAAGGAAATTGTCTCCATCATCAGCACAGAGCTGAGGATGAATAGCTACAAAATCAATAAGTCCCTCTCTCCTTAAAATATTTGCGATCTCAAAAATGTTCATGTTCTGAAAAGATGGACAGGTTCCTTGACATACACAAAGAAGAAGTCCCTTCATTGTAGTTCACCTCCATCGGTCATAATTTTTACTTTATCTCCTACAAAACTTATTGCTCCCGTAGGGCATGCACCTTTTAAGCATCCCTTACAAAAATCTACACATTCTTCTGGTCTTACTACTATAGGTTTTTTATCTTTTACATCGTAAACTCCATGTGGACAAAAGTTTACGCAAGCAAGACAACCTATACATTTTTCATAATTAATAACAGGATACCAAGTTTTGGACATGCTTTTTAACCTCCCTTTTTATGAGTGTTTATTTATTTAAAACTTCCTTTGCAATTTTCTCTGCTATTCTTTCCACATCTTCATCATCAAAATCTAAAGTAGGAGCTTTTTCTATACCTTCTTTCGCTATGGTTATCTCGTATGTAGGCTCAATTCCCTGATTTCTTATTACTTTTGAGGCACATTCTAATTGACATCCATTTATAACTATTAATTTTCTTGCATTTTTAGCAATATTAATATGGACTTTTGAGCCTGCAGCTATGGCACTCAAACAGCACATTCTTGCTCCTTCATTTTCTTTTGTTAATTTAATTGCCACTTCATTTCCTACTTGTCCTACCGAGGAGGCACCATCACAGGCCACTATAATGTCAAGATTTTCAGCTTCCGAAGCACAGTGTGGTAAAATTTGCCACCCACCCTTAGACATAACTCATCATCTCCTTTCAAAATTTTCATTTCACTGCTTTTGCTATTTCTGACCAACGAGGATCATTTACTCCTATTACGCACTTATTTTCTTCCCTTAAAGATACCCTTAATTTTAAAAGCTCCATATTTCTTGAGATTAGTTCATTGGGAATACTTAAAACTGCTTTATATATATTTTTTAAAAACTCATCTTCAGGATCTTTTATGGAATAAAGTACTCCTCTTCCTACTCTCTTTTCTTTTACTAGCCCTTCTTTTTTAAGGTCATTTAAATATTTGGAAGTATTATAGTGAGACTCTTCAAGAGCATCGGCAATCTCGCAAACGTAATACTCTTCTCCCATTTTAAGAAGAAGAGAAAAAACTTTTAATCTTTTTTCTTCGGAAAGGACTTTAAATATCCTCTCATATCTTTCCATCTATAACCCTCCATATGCTAATTTTTCCATTTGCCCATATTAGCATATGAAAAATTAAAATTCAAGTTAAAGTTGTGTTAAGACATTTTTTTGATATAATTTTTAAAAAGTATTTCCCAAGGAGGTGTTCTATTTCATGGAGAATACTGCTCTTTTGAAAAAGAGATAGATTCTTATATTTTTAGGAATAATCATCTATGTTTGTCTTGGGACTGTTTACTCATGGAGTGTATTTAGAAAGCCTCTTGAAAGTATTTTACAGATTTCGGCTTTTCAAAGTGGACTTCCCTATATGCTCTTTTTATTCTTCTTTGCTCTCTTTATGGCAATCTCTGGAAGATATATCAGTAGGTTTTCTCTCAAATTAATTATTTTCGTAGGAGGACTTTGGGTTGGTATTGGTTGGATCCTTTCTGGAATTTTTAAGAGCATAAATGTCATTGCCATAACTTATGGAATTATCGCAGGAAGTGGAGTAGGAATAGTATATGGGGTACCTATTTCAGTAATTTCCAAATGGTTTCCAGATAAAAGGGGACTTGCTATGGGGCTTGTAATTTCTGGATTTGGGTTATCTCCCCTTTTACTGCACCCTTAGCAAGGTATTGATAGTGCTTATTGGTATGGTATTTAAGCTTCCTCCAGCTGATTTTTCTGTGGGTTCTGTAAAACTTGAAAAGAAAAAGATATTATCAGAGTTAACCACAAAAGAGATGTTAAAGAACCCTAAGTTTTATGGGCTTTGGTTATGTTATACTGTAGGTACTTTAATAGGGCTAATGATTATAGGAATAACGAGTCCTGTAGGAGAAGAAATAGTAGGACTTGATCCTAAATTTACTGCAAGTTTGGTTTCCTTTTTTGCAATTTTTAATGCTGTAGGAAGACCCCTTTTTGGATGGATAACAGATAAGATTTTTCCAAGAAAAGCAAGTTTTATCTCTTATCTTATGGCTATAACTGCATCTTTCTTTATGATTATAACTGGTGGTAATAATTTGACATTGTATATAATTTCTTTTTCTCTTTTCTGGTTAATTTTAGGATCTTGGCTTGCTATTGCTCCTGCATCTACCGTTATTCTTTTTGGAGAGAAGAATTATAGACAAAATTATGGTATAGTTTTTACTGCTTATGGTTTTGGAGCAATTCTTGGTGGAATCATTTCAGGTATGTTGAGGGATATTTTGGGAAGCTATTTTTATGTATTCCATGTAATAATAGGATTGGGTATTATTGGTATGCTTATTGCAGGAATATTATTGAAAGAAGATTAAATTACCTCTTTTAAATACTCCTTTACTTCCCATAGAGAATTAAAGACTTTATAGGCTCTTTTGAGGGTTTCAGGATGGGGTGGCTTAAAGTCAATAATAAGAAGGGGGGTCATCCCAGCCCTTTTTGCTGCAAGCACTCCATTATCTGAATCCTCAAGAACAATACATTCCTTAGGGTTAGCCTTAAGTCTTTGAGCAGTAAGCAAAAATATATCAGGCTCTGGTTTGCTTTTTTCTACATCGTCTCCACACACAATCACGTCAAATTTATTTAAAATTTTAGCTCTTTCAAGAAGGGGAATAGCCCTTTCCCTCTCTGTAGATGTAGCTATTCCTCTTGGTATCTTCTTTTCATCAAGAAAATCTAAAAGTTCAAAGAATCCGCCCTTTACAGGTAGACCATTTTTCTCAATATATTCCTCTATAAGCTCCTTTTTTCTTTTATATATCTCATCAAAGGGTATATCTCCTAAATACTTTTTAAAAATTCTTTCTGTCTCTAAAATGTTAACTCCCACAGTCTCATAATAAATCTCTTCGTTTATAATATATCCAAACTCTTCTAAGGCTTTTTTCCAGAAGATATAACCCAGCCTCTCAGTATCAAAAATGACTCCATCCATATCAAAAATTACTGCCGAAACCTTCATATTCTCCTCTTCAAAATTTTTATAATAAAAATAGTAAAACATATTGATTTTTGTTTTTCAAGGGTAATGGATATTACTGACTATGATTTAGAGGTTGAATATGCCCAAGAGATGAAGAAAAAGAATCAGGCAAAAAGTATGTGAAATTTGAAAACAGAATGATTTTAATATAAAAAGTTAAAATCTATCTTTTCAAGGCATGGAATATAGTTTTTGCATACATTTTAGGGGACAGTAAAGAGAAGAGCTATTCCATTAAGTGTTGATGAAGTTCTTATTTCCTTAAAAGGCAGGACAATACAAAATAGGATTTGGGTTATAAATAGAAGTAAGTCGTTGGACTGTTTTTTAAATCTTTGATCTTGAAGGAATTTTTTGTTTTTTCTATACTTTAATTGATAGATAAAAGTTGGGAGGCATTTATGGTTAAGTATAAATTTCCTGAGGGTTTTTTGTGGGGGACTGCAACCGCATCTCATCAAATTGAGGGCGACAATTTTTACAATGATTGGTGGGAATTTGAAAAACAAGGCAAGGTGAAAAATGGACAAGTTTCTGGAAAAGCCTGTGATAGTTGGAATAGGTATGAAGAGGATTTTGATCTTATTGAAAAGCTGAACAATAATGCCTATAGGTTCTCCATAGAGTGGAGTAGGATAGAACCCGAGGAAGGAAGGTTTGATGAGTCTGCTCTTGAAAGATATAGATCTATGCTTATTTCTTTGAGAAGGAGAAACATAGAGCCGTTTGTTACTTTGCATCACTTTACTAACCCCTTATGGATGGCCAAAAGGGGTGGATGGCTAAATCCAGATATTATTGATTATTATTTACGCTATGTAAAGAAGATTGTAAGTGAGTTTAAAGATCTGGTAAATTATTGGATGACCATAAATGAGCCCAATGCCTATGCTTTTATGGCATATCTTTATGGACAATTTCCACCCCAAGGAAAAAGTTTAATAAAGATGCTCCGAGTTTTGAATAACATGGCAAAGGCTCACGCTAAAGCCTATGAGGTTATCCATCAGATATCTCCTGACGCAAAGGTAAGCATTGCCTATAATGTGATCTATTTTGAACCTAAAAACCCTAATTCTTTTATAGATAGAAAATTTGCTAATTTTGGGGATAGAATTTACAATAGGGTATTCATAGAAACTCTTCTTACTGGGAAATTTTCCTCTCCCTTTATTAAAGAAGAAATTCCATACGCAAAGAATACCTTAGACTATCTTGGAATAAACTATTACACTAGGATACTTATGGGGCTAAAGATGGGATCTCCTGAGGGAGAAACTTCAGATTTTGGTTGGGAGATTTATCCTGAGGGAATTTATAAAGTAGTAAAAAGATTTTACGGTTTAACAAAAAAGCCTATTTACATTACAGAAAATGGGATATCTGATGCCAAGGATGAAAAAAGACCAAAATATCTCATCTCTCACCTTATTCAGCTTCATAGAGCTATAGAGGAAGGAGTAGATGTGAGGGGATATTTCCATTGGTCATTGATGGACAATTTTGAGTGGGCTGAAGGATTTTTACAAAGGTTTGGACTTTTTGAGACCGATTTTAATACCTTTGAGAGGAAATGGAGAGAAAGTGCCAGGATATATAGTGAGATTGCAAAAAACAATGGAATAACAGAAGCTATGGAAGAAAAATTTCTTAAATAGTATAGATTTTATCTTCGGGGATGTAATTTTTAACTTTTGAGGATATAAAATTTAAAAGTTCTTCTTTTGTGGAAGGAGAGTAAGTATAGGCATCTATATCCTCTACATAAGGGAAGAGAGTAATCTCATTTTCAAACTTTTTTCTCATCCTTTTTAAATACTCCTTAGGAATTCTAAATACACCTATGGTGATATCTTGAATTTTAGATGCTGGTATTTCACTAAATATATAATCTATAAATTTTTTATAAATCTCTTTCCAATTTTCCACGAGTATTATAGGATCAAAGCTCAATCTTACTTTCCATCCATCATGAATTGCCCTCTTTATGGTATTTATCCTTAAAGAAAGATTCGGAGTTTTCTCATACCTTTCAATAATCTCTTGGGGAAGGAGGGTCCAGGCTAAGATAATATTAGGGGACGGCTTTAAATTTTTAATTGCCGTATAATTGACACTTTTTGTTCTCACTTCAAGAATTAGATTTTCTTTTGAATAAGCATAATTTACAAATCTGCTAAAAAAGGGCACTATTTCTTCCATAGCTAAAAGATCAGTCTCATAAGAAGGAGACAAATAAAGGGGATGTTTTTTAAGGATTTCATCTATCTCTTTAAAGTAATCTTCTATATTAACAAATATAACTATGTTAGCAGAAGAGTACATGCCCTTTAAGAAACAATAATCACAGTTGAAAATACAATTTACTATAAGATTGGCGTAATAAAAATATGGGTGTCCAAAATTTTGGCAAAGGGATGATGCAGGGGAGAGGAATTTTTCTCTTTTTTTTGCAAGGATTAATTTTTTACTCAGCTCTTGTAATTTATAATTTTGTCTTGGCCTTGAAAATACCTCTTTATAATGGTTAACAGTGATTATTTGAGAATTGGGAAATTTTTTAAGGATCTCCTTAGTTATTTCATGAGATATTATCTCCTTTTCCACATATATATGGGAAAAGGGTTTAGAAAGTAAGGAAGTTCTTAAGCTTTTCAAAGTATTCTTTACCTTCCTTCTTTGAATTTACTTTTATATTTACAAACTCTTCTATTTCCTCAGGAATTTGTTTGTATCTTATAAGATATATTTTCAAAAGCTTTTTTAATTCTATCTCCATAGATCTTGTAAGATGTAAATTGCTTTTTAGCTTTTCTAAAATCTCTTTGATTTTTTTATCTTCTCTTCTTTGAAGATATTTTTCATTAAGAGTTAAAAGAGAATTAATAAAATTTTCTATCTTAAAGATATTTTTTATTATAATTTCTTGAACCATTTTGGGATCAATCTTATCAAAATCTAAAAGGTCATACACTATTTTTATACAGTGAATGTTATGGGAATACAAAAAAGAAGAAGCGGCCTCAAAAAATCCTGCCCCCTCCATATCTACAATGTCCCCCTCTATCTCTTCTTGATGATATTTTCTTACAGGAAAATCAAAACTCTCAAGGGATGCTTCCTTCATATCGTGGCTAATTAAAATGTCAGGATAAAATGCTCTTTTAGAATTGTGGTTGATTATTTTATTACATAAGATTAAATCTCCTTTCGAGAAACCACCGTCTTTTGCCCCACAAATACCTATATTTAATGCAATATCTTCATTTTTCCAGCCATATTTCGTTAATAAATAAGTAGTAGCTATAGCAGAGTTTATATTACCTTCTCCGCTTATTATTAAAAAAATCTCATCTTTATTGAAAATTTGAAATTTTGATGAATCATTTAACTTTTTAAGATTGAAGTAGTCTATAATAGGCTTTCCTTCAACATAAAAGGCGATAGTAATGTAGATCATAAGAAGCTAAGGAAAAGGGTTATATTTAGCAGAGTTACAATAATCCCGATGGTAATTAAGATAATATTATCTATCTTTGAGTTTTTAAATTTTCCCATAACTTTTTCCCAGGAAGTAAGCCTGATTAAAGAAAAGATAGTGAAAGGAAGTTGAATACTCAGCATTATTTGACTCCAGATTAATCCCTGAAAAGGATTAGAAATAAAAAATATTACAAAAAGTGCTCCTATTAAAGTAATTAATATTCCTATACGGGTATGATTGTCTTTGACATCAAAAGGCTCATTAGACATTCCAGCCCATGTGCTTCCTCCTGCCATCCCTGCGGTCATGGAGGAAGAGAATCCTGAGAAGATAAGAGCAATAGCAAAGACGTATGAAGCAAGGTGTCCTAATAGGGGTTTCAAAGTTAAATAAGCTTGAGGAAGCTCTGTGATCAAAATACCATTTTTATAAAAGACTTCTGCAGCAATAAGGATCATGGAGCTGTTTATTGCCCAGCCTACAAGCATTGCTCCAATGGTATCTAAGTATTCATATTTCAGTTGTTTTCTTATGATGCTCTCATCTTCTAAATTCCATTGTCTGCTTTGGATAATCTCCGAATGCAAGAAAAGATTATGGGGCATAACTACAGCTCCTAAAACACTCATGATTATGGGAATGGAATTTTGAGGAAAAGAAGGAATTATCCATCCTTGTATTGCACTTTTCCAATTTATTTTCACTAATGAAAGCTCAAAAAGAAAAGAAAGACCTATAAGAGATACAAAGCCAATAATATATTTCTCAATTTTTCTATAGCTATTAGAAAGTAGCATCAGTATTACCACAATAGTAGTAATGAATGCCCCTATATTTATAGGAATGTTAAAAAGCATATTAAGCCCAATAGCAGCTCCTAATATCTCTGCAAGGGCAGTAGAGATAGAGGCAAGCATAGCAGTAACAAGGACAAAATAACGAAGAAATTTAGGGAAATATTTAGAGATAGCTTCTGAGAGACAAAGTCCTGTAGCAATTCCTAAGTGGGCTGCATTATGTTGTAAAAATATGAGCATTATGGTGGAGAGGGTTACCATCCAAAGTAATTTATACCCAAATTGCGATCCTGCTGCCATATTAGAGGCCCAATTACCAGGGTCAATAAACCCAACAGTTACTAAAAACCCAGGACCTATATATTTTAATATCTCAAGAGCTCCTAAAGTAGGCTTATGTCCTTTCAAAAATCTCTGCATAAATTTTCTCATATATGATATAGATTTTATTACATAATTTTTCTCTTTGCAATTAATGACAGTGGTTTCAATCCCTTATAGGTACGCTACAAACACTCAAATCAGGAAAGATTTTATAGAATTTTAGGGAGGTTTCAATCCCTTATAGGTACGCTACAAACGTGGAGATTGAAATAGGTTCCTACATCATTTTCTAGTTTCAATCCCTTATAGGTACGCTACAAACACGCAATATTAGTACGTTTTCTTGCTCTAAAAGATCCGTTTCAATCCCTTATAGGTACGCTACAAACCCTGCCTTCAATCTCTGAATTGCCTTCAGAATCATTGTTTCAATCCCTTATAGGTACGCTACAAACTTGTAAAAGGTTGGGATTGGGTGAAAGATACAGTAGTTTCAATCCCTTATAGGTACGCTACAAACAATCCGATACAGGCGTGCCATCTCCCCACCTAGTTTGGTTTCAATCCCTTATAGGTACGCTACAAACATAGAAGACAAGCTCACCATCTATAAAAACTATCTTGTTTCAATCCCTTATAGGTACGCTACAAACATCTCACGCGCCCATAGAAATATCAGAAAAAAGAGCGTTTCAATCCCTTATAGGTACGCTACAAACATAGACTTCTGTATCAAAATACTCAAATCTTTATTAGTTTCAATCCCTTATAGGTACGCTACAAACGGAAAGATATGGCGATGAAAAAGGGAAAAAATAATTGTTTCAATCCCTTATAGGTACGCTACAAACAAAAGACTTTAGGAAAAAACAGCAGGACTGGTGAAAGTTTCAATCCCTTATAGGTACGCTACAAACTGTTGACAAAGGAATAAGGATAATATCCATAGTATTTGTTTCAATCCCTTATAGGTACGCTACAAACAAGGTGCCTTTAAACGCAAAACCATTGCTAAATTGGTTTCAATCCCTTATAGGTACGCTACAAACTGAATGCACTCCAAAAAGGCTTGAATTTAAAAAACTGTTTCAATCCCTTATAGGTACGCTACAAACTTAACAAGGATTTTGATAGTTTATTGGCTGAATCTGGTTTCAATCCCTTATAGGTACGCTACAAACTATCTCAAAATTCCTCCTCTAATAGCAAGAAAAAATCGTTTCAATCCCTTATAGGTACGCTACAAACTGGTTAAGTTCAGAGTGTCTAAGTTTATGAAATATTGTTTCAATCCCTTATAGGTACGCTACAAACACTTTTGGACTTGCTAATTGAGTATTATTCTATTCCGTTTCAATCCCTTATAGGTACGCTACAAACGTGTGAGCGGGCGATATCTTTACAAAGATTTTCATACGTTTCAATCCCTTATAGGTACGCTACAAACTATTTATTTTGTCAGCTATTTGCCTCGCATTCATGAGTTTCAATCCCTTATAGGTACGCTACAAACTCCCTGTAGTAGTTGCACTTTATCTACTCATAAGAGTGTTTCAATCCCTTATAGGTACGCTACAAACTTGGTTCTCAAGCTCCTGTAAAGTTTTTCCAACATAAAGTTTCAATCCCTTATAGGTACGCTACAAACTTACAAATATCAACGAACCTGAAAAATTTTTTTGACTGTTTCAATCCCTTATAGGTACGCTACAAACACAAAAACTCCGAGACCATTTTTCCCAAGGAGAAAGTTTCAATCCCTTATAGGTACGCTACAAACGCGTTTTTTTTGAGGGGGGTATATATTTATATCGATGTTTCAATCCCTTATAGGTACGCTACAAACAGTTTTGATAATTAACATAATCCCCATTATCGGAAGGTTTCAATCCCTTATAGGTACGCTACAAACTTGTATGAAGACAATGGAGTATTAAAAGTCTCGAGGGTTTCAATCCCTTATAGGTACGCTACAAACGGATTATATTTTTCTGAATAATTAAGTCCATTGCGTTGTTTCAATCCCTTATAGGTACGCTACAAACCCAGATTTACTAATGGGTTTCACTACGATTGAAGAAAGTTTCAATCCCTTATAGGTACGCTACAAACATCTATTCCAAGGATTTGCTTGTAATACTCATTTTGGTTTCAATCC
>NZ_JBMFQK010000014.1:0-32495 GCF_049968615.1 Dictyoglomus sp.
TAATTCTGACCTTATATGATAATGACGAATACAGAAAAGTAAGTGAGGAAATAGCAGACGGATTTGTCTCTAAATCTGACTTTTTCTCAAAGATAAAAGAAATATTAGAAGGCATCCTAAGAGAAGAGAAAAAGAAAACCATATATAAGAAATGAACTTGTAGAAGTTTTTGTAAAATATGGAAAATCCATAATACCTATCCTTATAGAGAGGCTAAAGGAGGAGGATTTAGAAATAAAATCCTCTACCATTATTGCCTTAGGAAGAATAGGAGACAAATCTGTTGTGCCTCATATAGTTGAAGTCTTAAACAATCACGAAGAATTAGCAGTGGTATGTGCTGGAGCTCTTGCGAAAATAGGGGATAAAAGTGCCTTATGTCAGACAAGCTATAATATCCGCATTAAATTCTATAGGACATCCTTCTATGCCAGAAAGGATAAAAAAGCTTCTTAAAAGTGAAAATCCTTATGAAAGAGAGTCTGCAGTAAAAATCGCAGGATACTTTGGATATGAAGAATGTAAAGAAGAAATTTTTAATTTGGTAAATGACAAAGACGAAGAGGTAAGAAAAGTAGCATACGAGAACATAGTCTTCTTTGAAGATGAGAAAATTTTCGAAATATTAAAAGAAGGTTTAGAAAAAGAAAAAAGAAAAGTGCGAGAGGTAATAGCAAGATCATTAATTTATTTAGGTAAAGATAAGGCTTTACCTCTCGTTGAAATAGCTCTAAGAGACTCATCTCCATGGGTAAGATATTACGGAGTTAAATCTCTGGTTCATCATAATCCTCCTGATCTTTTAAGTATCCTACAAGATCTTCTTTCTAAAGAAGATACCACTCTTGTAAAAATAATCATCATAGAGTCTATTGGAAAAACAGGAAATGTAAAGGCTATTGATATCTTAAAAATGTTAATGAACACCAACGACAAGGATTTACTCCTTGCAGAACAATCTTTAGTAGGAGTATTTGTAATACAGGAAGAAAAGGTTATATATGTAAATCCAAGATTTGTTGAAATTTTCGGATATCCCACAGGACTTAAAACCTTTAATGATTTTCTCAATTATATCTATGAAGAAGATAGAGAAAGATTCAAACAAAGATATCACGAGCTCTTAGATAAGACTTTTGAATATATTATAGATGAGTTCAAAATTAAAAAGGGAAAGGATATAGCATATATTGAGATGTCTATGGTAGGAATAATGTATAAAGGAAAGCCTGCCATTTTAGGAACTACCCTTGACATAACTTATAGAAAAAAGATGGAAGAGGAATTAAAAATATTATCCATTACAGATCCTTTAACAGGACTTTATAACAGACGTGGCTTTATCACCTTAGCAGATCACACTTTAAATCTTGTAAAAAGATTAAATAAAAAAGCTATAATCTTATTTATAGACCTTGATTATATGAAATGGATTAATGATAATTTAGGACATAATGTAGGAGATCAAGCATTAATTGATGTTGCTAACATACTTACCTCTACCTTTAGGCAAAACGATCTTATCGCAAGAATTGGAGGGGACGAATTTGTAGTACTTGGAATTATTGGAGAAGAAAACCATAAGGAGAAGATAATTGAAAGACTGACAGAAAAAGTAAAAGAATTCAACACCAAAGAAAAAAGACCCTACAAGCTGTCTTTAAGTGTAGGTTATGTAGTATACGATCCTGAAAATCCTAAAACCCTCGAAGAACTTCTCCAGCTCGCAGACCAATTAATGTATGAAGAGAAAAGACTAAAGAAACAAAACAACCAATATCCCTTTGGAAGGCGCTAATAATTCTTATCTTTTCCTTTGCTCAAATAACCAGTCTATAACTTCTTCATTGTCATAGACTGGTATCCAAGAGGCATGGGGGTGATAACCCATTCTCTCCATCTCTCCCCACAAAAACTCCGTATACTTTACCTTTCCCCCTATTTCTACAAGCCTTCTTACTACCGATCTTGAAAATTCCACACTTACCAAATTGTCGTCTTCGGCATGAAAGATCCAAAGAGGAATGTCTCTTATCCTTTCAAGATTATTTATGTCTGCTCCCCCACATATGGGGATCGCTCCTGCAAAGAGCTCTGGATGTTCTATAAGAAGAGCAAAGGTACCAAAACCCCCCATAGAAAGTCCTGTTAAATAAATCCTATTAGAATCAATATTTTCCTCACTTATAATCTTCCTAATCAAATTTGCAACAGCAAGAAGAGTTTTTGTAGGTTTAAAGGGATTACCCCTCATAAGAAGCTCAGTCCAACTACTATCTGCAGGACACTGAGGAGCAAGAACAAAACAAGGGTGCTCTGCTTGCTGTCCTGGCTCTGCAAAAGTTACCGCACCTCTATACCATGCTATATGTAGAAAATTATCATTTCCCCTTTCTCCTGCACCATGTAAAAATACCACAAGAGGATATTTTTTATTTTTATCTATATTTTTAGGCACATAAAATCTATAAGGAAGAATAACTCCCAAATCCTTATCCTCATAAATCAAAGCTTTAAATTCATCTATTATAAGATGTCTCTCTTCAGAAGTAATCAATGAAAAGGGCATAATTTCTTTTCCATCTACACTCTTAATACTCACCTTCTGCTCTATTTCGTATTCTAACTTTAATCTTTTTGAAAGAAATCTTTGAGGATCAAAAGTAGCAGTAACAGCCGAAGGTTCCTTAGGATTTAATTCTAAAACTAAAAACCTTCCTTGATTAGTAAAGGGAGCAGGTAACAACTCTCCATTATTGTTAGCATAAACTTTTTTAATACTTCTTTCCACAAATTTCCCCTCAAGTTTTGTCTTTACTGAAAACATGTTTAGATTTAAATTTCCAGCATTTATCTCCGCATCATATTCCAAAACTACCGCTACAACCCTCTCCCCTTCAGGCATAACTCTCGTTACTATAGTTGCCCTTGGTATATTATGAGGAGTTAATACTTCAGACATTTTACCCTCCACAAAAACAGCATAATTTGTGAATATTATACCACCACAAAAGAGAGTAAGAAAGAAGAGGGCTGGGAGCATAAATCCCAACCCTCCATTACTTCTCATCATCCTAGCTATTGTATTTCTAAGTAATCCAAATATACGTCCCATGTTCCATTATCCGAAGTAAGGATTAGTTCTACCGTTTGATTCCCCGTAGCATGGGAAATATTGCTCAAGGTTTGTACCGTTGGTGTTGTGCCTGTAAAGTAAAAAGTTCCAACTTTCTGTCCTCCAATCCTTAAATCTACTGCTGCTGTATTATTATTACTAGAGCATCCACGGAGTCTAAAAGTATGCACAGAGTTTGCAAAGTATTGTGTATAGTATGCTCTGTCATTGTTTGCATAAAGTGCTACCCCGTTAAATGGACTTGATATCCTTGAGGCATATGGACCACTTAAGGACATGTTTTCACATTCTACTCTTGTTACAGTAGTACTGCCGCCACTACTGCTACTAGTGGAAAAGGTGTTTTGAGTTATATTAGCTGAACCACTACTCTGATAACCTTCAACACAAAGAGTAATCTGATCAATAGTACCAAGATTTAATCCCTTATTTGCCCAGGCTCTAAAATGATCAGTTACTGTAACTGTTCCACTGGTTCTCTTTGATGTCCTTACGCTCCAATACTGATCAAAGGTAGCTGTACCTACAATAGATGGTTGATTTACACGAGTAGTTCTGTAAATATCATAGGTACCACCATCAATGGTAACCTGCCCAAGAGATGTTGCACCTGGTGGACGCCAGGTACCCCAACTTTCTACAATGTAGAACTCCACTAAAGGATTAGTAGACCAGCCATAAATGCATAAGTAGGAGTTTCCATTAGGATTGTAAGTTGCCGAGTATGTAATTTTAACAGTACCTAAAGATTGCCATGACTGATTGTATTTCTTACCTGTCCTAAACAGTGCATTGTTTATATTGCTCCACTGACAGCTAAACCTTCCCTGAGTGTATACAGTCATTGTTGTATTCCCTGAATCTTTCCATAATTCATAGTAATATCCGTCAAAAGTACCACTTGCATTGCTTGTTAGAGTTATAGATGTTTGAGCATGTACTTGCGTATATACTGCAATAAGCAGCATAATTAAGAGAAGTTTAGTAAGTTTTTTTAAGTACACTTTAAACACCCCACTTTATTTTTTTATTACCCCTTTAAGGGCTACTTAGCCCAATAGGGGATCCACTTTTAAAATCGTTTTTACAAACCTTTAAATTTTGATTAAAAATTTTATACTAAGAAGAATACCTTGTCAATATACTGAAAAAAATTACACCATGAAATTAATTTTGTAATAAAAGCCTTTAAAACAATAAAAAAAATTAATGAAACTATTTTTATACTTTTTAAAATATACTATATCTAATTCCTACTTAAAGGGAGCCTGTTTTAAAAAATTTTAGATGGGTAAAAAAGATAGCCTTAAATGGAATATCATCCAGCAACAAAAGATCTATGTGGCAAAATAAAGGTAAAAAGAATAGAGAATTTTAAAAGTTAACTTATTTTAATCTCCTGCAAGGAGCTCATCAGGTATCTAAATAGAGCGGTAGATAGAATAGATACAAAGAAAATCCCTGTAATAGACTTTTGAAAGTTTTCTCTTTGTGTGTTTAAAAAAGTGTGGTATAATTAAAATGGAATTTAAGATTTTAAATCATACCCTCAATTAATACTCTTTAAAATCTTAAATTTCAAGAGAGAAAAGTAGGGGAATTTTTTAATTAGGGGGAGGAGAATGAGAAAAATATTAATTAAATTCTTTATTATTCTCATGTTTTTACTAATTATAACTTTTGCTTCAAGCTTTAAGGGCCAAGATTATAATGGTTTTAACTTCCCATACAAAGGTGCTCTTTTTCTACATGATGGAGACTATGTAATATTTGAATGTACCGAAGGCTATAATGGTTTTTATTATATGACAGGAAAAGATTATGAAGTGCCTGTGCAGGTTTTTGATTATAACACAGGGAAAGATTTAGGATACTTATTTTTACCAGGAAATCCTTATCCAGTAGGTGAAAATTTTAGTTACGCTCCTTTCCGATGGATGGATTTGCAACAGGGATATAAAGGGAGGACACTAAAGATAGTTTTAAGAGAAAATAGAAAGATTTATAATAAAACTTACGGCGACAGGGATTTGCTTATTAAATTTAAGCCCGGCACAACTGTTTTGTACTGGCATGGGGTTGATTCAACAGATTGGTGCGATTTGGATTATGTAGCCAAGTAATGTTTTCTCCTTTATAGAAGTGAAGCGCCTAAATTTTTTCTTTGATATATATTTACGGAGCATGAATGGGGTTAGAGTAAACATTAAAACTTAAGCAGTTTTTAAACTTCGTTAAATTTCTGATCTGTAATCAAAAAAATCACCCCCCTAGGAGCTATTTTAAATGAGGAGGGTGATAAAATAATTAGAGATTCAGCTCCTTTAAAGTAGACAAACTTTATCTTTTGTATTAAAATAATTTGATAGCTAATTATTGGAGGTGTTAATTTTGCGATATCTCATAAAACTTGTCAAAATTGCAAAACCGTATTGGGGGTATCTCATAATATCAGCCATAAGTCTTCTTATTTTAACAGGAATAAATCTTCTTGGACCTTGGCTTATAAGAAGCCTTATAGGAATTATCACAAACATTACTCACTACCCCAATGCCAGAGAGGATATAATAAAAATATCTCTTGTTTTAGTTTTATCCTACATTTTAGGAATAGTTTTTCAATTCTTAAGAAACTATTTTTCCCATTATGCAGCATGGCATTTAGTGGCTGATGTAAGGATGATGGTATATGATAAACTACAAAATTTATCCTACAGATATTTTGTGGACAAGCAAACAGGACAACTTATGTCAAGGGTAGTAAATGACACTGCAAACCTTGAGATGTTAATTGCTCATGCGGTACCAGATCTTATAAGCAACCTATTAATACTTACAGGAATTGCTACAATACTTTTTATAATAAACCCTACCTTAGCCCTCCTTTCTCTCACCCCTATTCCCTTTTTACTTTTCAGTAGCAGTTTGTTTGCCAAAAAAATTATGCCCATATTTAGAAAAGCTCAAAAAGCTCTTGCAGACCTAAATGCAGATCTTCAAGATAACCTTTCTGGTATAAGAGAGATTCAGCTTTTTAATAAACAGGAGAAGGAGTATAAGAAAATAAAAGAAAAAGTATATAATCAAATAAATGCCCTTCTTTCTGCCTTAAAACTTAGCGCCGTATTCCATCCTACGGTTGGATTTTTAAGCTCCCTTGGAAACCTAATTGTGGTCTCTATTGGAGGAATAATGGCTCTTTCTGGCAAAATACAAGTTCAAGATATTGTAGGATTTTTACTCTACCTTGGAATGTTTTATCAGCCAATAAATGCCCTTGCCCAAATTTTGGAGAATGTTCAACAGGCCCTTGCAGGAGCAGAGAGGGTATTTGAAGTACTGGAGACAGAGCCAGAGATAAAGGAAAAGGAAAATGCTATTGAGCTTAAGGATGTAAAGGGTAAAATTACCTTTGAAAACGTTAATTTCTCCTATAATCCCGGGGTTTACGTATTAAAAAATATCTCCTTTGAAATAAATCCTGGAGAGATGGTAGCTTTTGTAGGTCCTACAGGAGTAGGAAAAACCACCATAATGTACTTAATAAATCGGTTCTTTGATCCTGACTCTGGATCCATAAAGATAGATGATATAGATATAAGGGATGTAACTTTAAAATCTCTTCATGAAAATATAAGTATAGTACTTCAAGATGTATTTTTATTTAATGGTACTGTCTTTGAAAATATAGCCTATGGAAAGGAGAATGCCACCCTTAAAGAGGTAATAGAGGCTGCAAAAATTGCCCATGCCCATGAATTCATAGAGAGACTTCCAAAGGGCTATTTTACTGAAATAGGAGAGAGGGGAATAAAACTTTCTGGAGGACAAAAGCAGAGGCTTGCCATTGCAAGGGCGGTCTTAAAAAATGCCCCTATACTTATCCTTGATGAAGCTACTTCATCGGTGGATACGGAAACGGAAAGTGAAATTCAGAAAGCTATAAACAATTTGGTAGGGACAAGAACCATTTTAATTATTGCCCACAGACTCTCTACGGTAAAAAGAGCAGACAAAATCATAGTATTAAAAGATGGAGAGATTGTGGAGATCGGATCTCACGAAGAACTTATTAAGAAAAAAGGACTTTATTACAAGCTTTGTTCGGTACAATTTGCCGAGGATAAAATGGCAGAAATTGTAAGAAATTAATCCTTTTCAAAACAGTCCATACAGACAATTTTTCCTTCTTTAATTCTCATATTTCTTTCCGAAGCCTTTTCCCCACAAATTTCGCATTTTAAAGAGGGATATATCCTTGCTCTTTTAGGAATTTCGTCCCTTGGAGCTTGAAATTCAAACATGTCTTCCACATTCATTTTTAAAAGTTCTTTAGTCCATTTTTCTCTATCTTCCCTTCGAGGAAGATCCTTTAAGACTATCCTTACTCCCTCTCCTGTATCTCTTACGAAGAATGTAAAGGCTTGTTTTCCTCTATCTTTGAAGATAAGATTTCCTTTTCCAAAGGTACATCCAAGAATATATTGAATAGCATCTACTCCACATGCATTATTTTCTGTAATACAAACTATCTCTTCATCTTCAGAAAAGGAAATCTTAAGTTTTAAAACTGCTGCCTCCACTGCTTTATACCCTATAGCAAGCCCCGGACAGGAATGTCCATGAAAAGAAACACATTCGTCCCATAAAGCAGAATTAAATACTACTTTTTTTCTTGGTCTTTTTATAGCATCAATATCATAAACATATACTTTTATATCTAAAAGAGGACTCTTATCAATGGCATCAAGCCCTAACACATAAATTTTATTTCCTTCTATCTTTCTAATTTCGCCAATGGAAAAGGCAATAGGGTTTGGTCTTGAGGGAGACCTGGTGGAAAAAACACCTTTCTCTTCAGGTCCCCAGGGGGTTATGGTCTTAAGTCTATTCCTATCTGCTCTATCACACCAGTAAAGAACAATTATATGTTTTACATTCTCTAAACCTTGCATTGCATCTCTATATTCCTCAAAAATCTCAATAACTGACTCTTTTAAATCCTCTGCCCACCTTCCTTGAAAAGGTGCCTCTTCCTTAGTTTTATATAGACTATGAATGACTCCGATAGGTTTAAGCTCCATATAAAATTCTCCTCTTCAGAAAAATATAATTACACTGCTAAAGGTACTACTACTGGTATATTATTTACTTTATCAATAACCACTTTTACTCCATAAACTTCTTCAATAATTTTTTCATTTATCATATCTATAGTGCCTTGAGCATAAATGGTGTTATTTTTTAGAAAGATAAATTTATCACAAAATCTTAATGCTAAATTCACATCATGAAGTACCACAAGAGCTGAGATATTTTTATTAATCACATATTCCTTTATAAATTGCAAAACCTCAATTTGATTTTTTAGATCCAAATTGTTTGTGGGTTCATCAAGAAGCAAAATTTTAGGTTCTTGAGCTAATGCCCTTCCTATTATCACTTTTTGAAGTTCTCCTCCCGATATCTCATCCACACTCCTTAAGGCAATATGTTGAAGGTTTAAATCTCTAATTATTCTTTCCACTATCTCAAGATCTTTTAAAGTGGCATCCCATTTAATATGAGGTCTCCTCCCTAAAAGGATCACATCAAATACAGTAAGATTATAGTAATCATACTTCTGAGCCACATAGCCTATAAGCTTTGCAACCTCTCTTCTTTTTATATTTCTTATATCTTTCTTATTCAAATAAATTACTCCTTCTTTTGGTGAGAGAATCTTATTAATGCACTTTATAAGGGTGGACTTTCCAGCTCCATTATTACCAAGAATTCCTACCATTTCTCCTTCTCTTACCGAAAAGGTTACATTCTTTAAAACAGGTGTACTTCTATAACTAAAATGTAATCCTTGAATTTCAAGAATCATCTTTTAAACCTCAAAGAAAGAAGGTAGAGAAAGAAAGGAGCCCCAAGAAGAGAAGTTATAGCACCTACAGGAAGTACTATGGGAGAAATTACAGTTCTTGCTAAGGTATCGGAGACAAGTAAAAGTAGTCCACCAAAAAGGGCAGAGCCAGGAATAAGAAACCTATAATCATTTCCTACAAATCTCCTCATAATATGGGGTGCAATAAGGCCTACAAATCCTATAACTCCAACACTCGCAGTTATTACTGCGGAAATCAAAGAGGTTATAAGCATGGAAACAATTCTTTCCCTCTCCACATTAATTCCAAGACTTTTTGCCGTTTCATCCCCACCCTCAAGGGAGTTATAATCCCACCTTCTGGAGACAAAATAAAGAGTACCCAAAAGTATCACAATAAATATTATCTTTATATCTTTTAAAGAAATTCTACCTATATCTCCAAAGGTCCAAAAAATCACTGCAGCAATTTTTACCTCGTTAGCAAAGTACTGAATGATGGTGGTCAAAGCAGAAAAAAGAGAAGACAAAGAAACTCCTGCAAGGATCATAGCCTCAGGCGTTACTTTAAATCTGGAAGAAAGAAGAATAATCAATACAGTAGTCATCATAGCTCCTAAAAAAGCAAAAAGGGGAGTTAAATAAGGAATATTCTGGTTAAACAACACAATAGACAAGGTAGCTCCCAAGGCTGCTCCTTGAGAAATACCTAAAGTAAAGGGGGAAGCCATAGGATTTCTTAGAACATTCTGAGATATACAACCTGAAACTCCAAGCCCAATTCCTGCTAAAATAGCCCCAAGTACTCTAGGAATCCTTATCTGCCATACAATTAAACCTAATTTACCTTCACCCTTTCCGAGAAAAGCTCTGACAAAATCTAAAAGATTAATCCCAGAGGACCCTACATTCAAGGCAAATATAGAAAAGATTATTATGAAAAATCCTAATAAAAAGATAAATAAGATCTTTCTCCCCGTATATTCCTTATACTCTTTTACTGTAATTTTATACTCCATAACTTTACTCTTCAAGGTTTACCCTTTTAAGTTCTCCATATGATTTGGCAAGTTCAGAGTAGATATTCTTCCCCCTCTCCCCAAAGAAAAAGGTATAAATCTCTTGAGCCTTGTTTCCTATAATTATATCCTTAAATTTATCAGGATATACCACTTTGGCTACCCAAAACATATCTACAAGGGCAGTATCAATATTGGTATTGTAATTGTTGTAAGGATATATTCCATAGATATTTTTATTTTTATAAGCTCTCAAGGCTTTATAAAAATCAGGATTTTTACTAAAGTCGTCCTTTACTAAATTGAGATTTCCAAGATCCAAAAAGATTATATCAGGATCCCAAATCAAAAGCTTCTCCTTCTCTATAAATACGCTACCCTTTTTACCAAGAGAATCAGCTACGTTCTTGATATAAAGGGGAGTAAAAATTGGGAAATATCCTTGAGTACTCTCTATACCCCTTGCCCCCTTAAATCCTAAAGCTCCTACGTAAACCGATGGTTTATTTTTATCAGCAATATATCTCGTCTTTAAGGAAAAGGCATTCCTTATATTTTTTATATAAGTTATAATGGCAGAAGCCCTTGCTTCCTTGTTTAGCACCTTACCAATAATCTCCAAAGATTTAAAGAGATCTTCATCAAAGGTGCCAAGAGTACCATAATTTAAAACCACTACAGGAATTTTTGTTTTCTCATAGAGCTTATCTGCTCCACCCTTGTCCAAAAGTTGAATAACAAAGATTACATCAGGATTTACTGCTATTAGTTTTTCAGGATCCGGAGAAGTATCAGGTCCTCCCTGACCAATTATGGGAAGTTTCTCTATAATATCAAAAAATGCCATATTATAAGTCCTACCAATGGTGTACCTTTTATCAATATTTTCTACCCCTACAATTCTACTAAACTGATCTACATAACTTACAATTCTTAAGGCTCCCGGACCAATAGCCACGACCCTTTTTACTGGCTGACTTATCTCAACCTTCCTTCCTGCAAGATCAATTATTGAAATAGTATTTTTTGTCTGAGAAAAAGATAAAGAGGAATAAAATATTAACAATAGAGGTATTAACAGAGCGAATTTGAAAATGTATTTATTTATATTCATATCTACTTTTCCTCCTCTTAGTGCTACTTTTTACAAAAATTATAACACAAAAAGAAAAGTAAAAAAAGATCTGTGATATAATATAAAAAAATGGTTCCTGAAAATAATAGGGATATATTGATAGTAGAAGATTCACCCACTCAGGCAGAATATTTAAGAAATATCCTGAAAGATTATAATTTTTCCTCTTTTGTTGCTCTTTCAGGAGAAGAAGCTATAGAGATCTTGAAGAGTAAAACCCCTAAATTAATCATATCGGACATTTTGATGCCTGGAATTGATGGATTTGAACTCTGTAAGATAGTAAAAAGCAGTGAGAAATGGAAAGATATAATTGTATTATTACTTACTACCTTGTCTGATCCAAAAGATATAATAAAAGCCTTAGACGTTGACGCAGATGCCTTTATAATAAAACCCTTTAATAAAAAATATCTCATATCTACAGTTCAATTTCTTATATCCCACAGTGAATTAAAAAAACTTGGCTATACAGAGTCGAACTTAGAGATAAATATTATGGGGAAGAAATATACCCTCAGATCAACTCAGATCCAAATTTTAAATCTTCTCCTATTTTCCTATGAAAAAACCATTGGAGATATGGAAGAGATTAGGAAATTAAAACAAGAAATCAAGAAACTAAATGAAAAATTAAGAGAAATATATGAAAAGGACAAAGAATATGATTTTCTTATTGAAGGAATTCCTATTCCCATTCTGGTAATAAAAGATATAAGAGGAGAAATCATAGGTGCTAATTCTTCGGCTCTTTCCTTTTTCAACATGAAAAAAGAAGAGATCATTGGAAAAAACATCTTTGAGATCCTTCACCTTTCTCCCCTTCATATTACCCAACTTAGGGAAACTCTTACACCATCAAAGGATAAAAAAACGGTTAAAATTAAAGCAACTTTGCCCTCTGGAGAGTCAGCAGAGCTTCGAATTATAACCACTCCTATATTTTATAAAGAAGTTCCTGCCTTCCAAGTCTCTATATTGAAAACTTAAAATCCTTCTCTTTAAAAAGCCTTATACAAGCATCAACCACATCAGGATCATATTTTGTTCCTTTGTTTTTCTCAATTTCTTCCAAAGCCTTATCAATTCCAAAAGGAGGTCTGTAAGGTCTATGAGAGATCATTGCCTCAACCACATCTGCCACCGCTACGATCCTTGCAGAAAGATTTATCTCCCCATTTTTTAATCCTTCAGGATATCCGGATCCATCAAGCCTTTCGTGATGTTGAAGTACTATATAAAGTACCTCTGGAGGAAAATCTATATTCTTAAGCATATTGTATCCCGTTAAAGGATGAGTTTTTACTATCTCCATTTCAATGTTATTTAATTTACCAGATTTATTTAAAATCTCTCCAGGAATTGCAATCTTCCCAATATCATGGAGTAACGCTCCTATTCTGATGGCGTCAACTTTATCCTTAGGCAAACCAATCTCTTTTGCGATAGCGTGAGAAAGTTCTGCAACTCTTTTCTGATGATAAGCAGTATAAGAGTCTTTATGCTCCATTATGGAAGAAAGAGTATTAATCACTTGATTATATAGATTGGTAATTTTACTAACACTTCTTCTTAAATTTTCCTCTAATTCTCTCTCCTTAGTTTTATCAAGAATATAGATTAAAACTCTCTCCCTTCCCACAGGGTAAACATATACATTTATAAATCTTAATTTCCCAATAGGATCAATGACTTCAACCTCAAAGTTTAAATTCAAATTGCCGTCATAAACTTTTAAGAGTTCATTTTTCAAAGTATTTAAACCTTCTTCAGTAAAATAATTAAACACGTTTTCTTTAAGGGCGTCAAAACTAAATCCTTTATACTCATTATAAAAGCTTTCATTTATGTAAATAAATTTGATTTTACCTATAATCTCATATATAGCCTCAGGATAAATCTCAAGATACTTATCAATTTCATTTCCTGCGATTTTCTTAATAATCCTAAAATAATTAAACATTTCAGAAAGATCCACCTCAATGATGGGGAAGGGACTTTGGGATATAAAAGATGCATAGTTTTCATACATATATGTTAAAAAGGAGAAATCATTTATAGTTATAATGTTTAAATTGTAATCTGAAAAAGAGAAAAAATTTATAAAAATCTTTATCTTTTCTCCATTACTTTTGGTTAAATAGGTTTCATAACCCCAGTCCAATTTTTTCCAAGAACTTATGTCCCCAAGGATCTCGTATATGTGTTTCTTATCTTTAACCTCTTCTCTTTTATATCCTGACTTCTTCTCAAAGTTTGAATCGCATTCTAATACTAAACCTTGAGAATTTACAATCAAAAAACAAGAACTTATATTTTCAAAAAAATCTTTCATACAAACTCTTCCTTATATCCCACCCACCTTACTCTGAGTAAGATTATAGCATAGTTTCCTTTGAAACAAAAATATACTAAATTTTTAACTTCTTATTTCAATTTCCAAATCCTAAGATGAGAGTACTAAAAGCACTGCTATAAATAAAGCTAAAATGTTAAGGATTTTAAATTTAATATTTCTCTACCCCTTAGGTTATATATTAAGTCGCTTAATAATGTGATATGATAATTAAAAAAGTCACGGGGAAAATATGAAAAGATTAATCTTTACAACTATTTTTATTTTTGTATTTTCTGTAACCTCAGCCCAAACCTTAAGTTTTAATGGAAACATGAATATAAATTCTTATTATGCCTACTTTTCAGGAGACTCATCCCTAAATTATCTCTCCTCAGAGATTCAAGAAGGAATTTATTTCTACCAAAATTCCCAATTTTCCATAGATTACCTCACTAAAAACCTATCTTTAAATTTCAGTTATCAGTCTCAGCCTAAGGAAAGAGTAGATTTATTCCTGAGATCGGAAAATTTTTATATGAATTTTAGTAATGAACTTTATCAGAACTTCTCTCCACTTACCTTGTATAATAAGATCCTAAACGGCATCTACAGTTCATATGAAAGGAAAAAATTAAATATGGCTTTAATCTTTGCAAAGATTGAGGGAAGAAAAAAGATGACAAAATTTAATGGAAACGAGACACAGGGTCCATATTTTATTGGAGACTTCTTCTTGATACCTTATAAAGAGAGGGCCTATTTAAATGGAAACTTGTTAAAAAGAGATGAGGATTACATAATAGATTATACTTATGGGGTAATTTATTTTAACTTTGTGGTGTCCTTCCAAGATGAAGTAATCTTAGAATATGAGATTTCAGGAAATACTGAAATTTACAATGTGGCGGGTTTAGGTATAGGGTATTCTCCCTTTAAATTAAGTTATATCTCCCTCCAAAGTACATCCACAAATACTCAAAGAAGCTTTATAGAAGGATCTTTTAAAATAAAAAGGGACGAGAATAACTTTTTAGAAATAAGAAGATCTTATGCCCTCCTTGAAAACAATTACTCGGGATATGCAGACTATTTAAAGCTATCTTTCAAAGGAAAAATTATAAACAGTAATCTTGAGATTATAAACTCCACTGAAAATTATCCTTATATTCCAGAAATTCTTGGAAATTTTAATCTCACTCCTGGACTTCGAAACCTTACTTTAAATCTTAATCTAACCCCTTTAAGTATTATTAATTACTATTTTTCTTATAACTTAAGTGGGGATAATATAAAGTGGCTTCATAATTTAAGCATGAATTCTACATCTTTAAAGCTTTCCTTATCATACCGAGAAGAAAACAACAAAAACACTCAAGTCTTAAATTTCACTTATATTCCTATAAATTTATATGGCATGATTCAGAAGATTAATACAGGTTCTTCAACTATAAACACTTGTACCCTATCTCTATTACCTAAGATTAACAATTTTAACCCTTCTTTTTATTTCTCTCAAAAAGAGCAATTAATAGGTTCTTCTTATATAAAAGAACAAGAAATAGGAGGAAGCATAAGTTTAATAGGGAAAATTTTTGATTTTTCCATAGGAGGAAACTATAAAGTAAAAGGGAATTTAGATCCTCAAGCACCTATTCCCATATCCCAAAACTTTATTACCAACGGCGAAACCTATATTTTTGAATTAAATTATACTCCTTTACAAGATTCCATAAATTTATACATAAATAATACATATATCAGCAATAATGGAACCTTTACTTATTATCTCCCCGATGGCACTTATAAGACTTATACAGTAAATTATTACACTTACAATAATACTATTTTTATATTCTTCATTGATGAAGAAGGAGAAAATCCTCCTCCCGCAGGACTAAACATAACCATCAATTACCAAACAATCCTTCCTCAAAGAACTTTTTCTCAAAGCACTTTCCTAAAAATGAGAGTAAAATATTTCAACCTAAACCCATTATTAACTCTGCAAAGAAACAATGATAACAACTTCGTATACCACAATATATCTCTCTCCACTTATGGAATGCCTATTCAAAACCTCTGGATAAGCCTTACTGGAAATAAGGATATAGAAAGACCAAGAGGAAACCTATCCTTAAATGCCAATTACTATCTTAAGTCATCTTCTCTTAATTTTAACTTTTATTACAATGAGACAGAAAATATGGAAACTTTGTCTTCAAAAACTAACCTAAATCTCTCTTTTAATCCCTATGACTTTATTATTTACCTTGAGTACTATCAGAACTATTATTACCAAAATTTTTATAAAAATCTTTCCCTCTCTTTTGAACTAAAAAGATCCTTCTCCTTTGGAGATTTTAAAATTGAAATAACCAAAAATAAAAGAGAAGCATCTTATTCCTTGGCTCCTTATAAAAAGAACCTTCAGAATTTATCTTTTTCCAAAAAATTTAACGAATATACTACTGAACTCTCTTTTTCCCATGAATATTACAGCGATAAAGCAGAAAGGTATATAATAGGTTTATTTCTAACTCCTACAAAAACTCTCCCAAATTCCTCTGCTTTTATAAAATATATACTAAACAAAAAAGAAACAAATTTGCATATTTTTCAGATAGGAGGCAATATTTCTATAAACTTCTAATACCCCTTAGTTTTAACCAATTGCGTAATCTCAAAAATTTGTAATATAATTCTTTATATGAAAAACGTTTTCCTAATAGTATTAATAATCATATTAACATTTTCCATATCCTTTTCACAAAGCCTCAATATAAATGGCAACACCTATATAGATACGTATTTTTCCATATTTTTTGGGAACCCTTATCTTTTATCTCTTAATCCAAACATTCTCAAAGGAATATACATCTACCAAAATTCCCAGTTTTATTTAAATTACCATATACCTAAATTTACCCTTGACTTCTCTTATATTTCCCATCCCACGGACATCATGGAACTTTTCTTAAATTTTTCTGAGTTTAAAATTAGATTTAGTAATCTCCTTAACCTAAACTTTTCCCCACTCTCCCTATACAATAAAAAGGTTAACGGTATTTATATCACATATGAAAATAATACTCTTTCTCTTAAAGGAATAATATCAAAAATAGAGGGATTAAAAAAATATAAAAACTTTTATGGAAATGGTACCCCAGGACCTTACTTTCTTGAGGATACCTTTCTAACACCCTTTACAGAAAAAGTATATTTAAATGGGAATCTTTTGCAAAGGGATTTTGATTACGCTATAGATTACAAGCAAAGAATAATATCATTTAGCTTTGTAATTACAAAGAATGATTATATAGTCATAGAATATGAATCCCCCTCCAAAGAAATTTATAACCTTTCAGGCTTCTCCTTAAACTTAAGTGCTCTAAATCTTTCTTACCTTAATTTAGAGAAATCTATAGAGAACACCCAAAACAGTTTTTGGGAAGTAGGTATAAATATGGAAAAAGACGAAAATAACCTTTTAAATCTCCGAAGATCTTTTTTCTTTGTTAACAACATGTATTCTGGGTATGCAGACTACTTAAAATTTGCTCTGAGTAAAGAACTTTTCACTGCATCCTTGGAATACCTGTATGCAGAAAAAGGATACATATATTTAACAGAAGTTTTAGGGAACAACAATCTCTTATCTGATTCAAAATATATACATTTTAGCTTGAGTTTACTTCCCTTTTCTTCTTTAAGCTATATTTATGACTTTGAAAACAAAATTACCAAAGGAGAAGAGTTCTCAAAACAAAATCATACCCTTATATTGAATACCAACAATTCAAAAGCTGAATTCTCTTATAGCTATGAAAAAAGTAAAGAAGAGATTGGAATAACTTACACTTACTATCCTTTATCTTTAAATAGTATGTACAAAAAGACGATTTCTAACTCTTATGTCTCGTCAACTTATAGTATGTCTCTATCACCCTCTTTAGATTTTCTAAATTCTTACTTTTTAGTTTATTCTAACGATTATTATTCGGATAAAGCTTATTTTAGAGACTTCTCCTATACCATAGGAATAAGCATAAAAAGTAAAAGCTTTGAATTAAATATGGGAGAAAAATTTAATAAAAAAGAAAATTTAAATCCAGATACTCCCATTTATTTAGCTCAAATCTTTATGACCGACGGAGTAAATTTCTCTTTCCAACTATCTTACCCTACTATTGATATAAATTCAGTTAGTGTCTATATAAATAATATTCTTGTTCAAAATAATAGCACTTTTACATATCTTTTTCCTGACGGCTCTTATAAGACTTATACTTTAAATCTATCTATATATGAAAATAGAGTAGATCTATTCTTTGTAGACAATAATGGAATTCATCCTCCCCCTCCAGACCTTTCCTTAACCATCTACTACTTAACGATTATTCCTCAAGAAAGCTATTATCAAAGCCATGATTTACAATTAAAGTTTACAAGTCCAAAGATAAGTTCCTCCGCTTCTCTTCAGAGGATAGAACAGGATTTCATCTATGACTATCTTATTAATTTCTCAGCCCGAGGAACAATTCTTAAAAACCTATGGATAGATCTCACGAATATTTATAAAATATATGAAAAAAACAACAAGCTTTTACTTAAATCTGTATATTTCTTTTTACCTTCATATATTTATTTAGATTTAAACATAAATAGCTTCCCCTATGCAAAAACTATTCTTTTCAAAATTAACCCAGTTCTGACTTTTGGTGAAGATTTTATAAATTTCTCTTTAGAACATCTTGAAAACACTTATTATGAAGCATACCTTAAATACCTGTCTCTAAACTTAGAATTTAAAAAGAAATTCTCTCAAAATGAATTTAAAGCACATTTTTACAAAACCTGGAGGACTTATACTTCATCTGTAGATACTGGCACCTATTTACTAAATTCTGAATCTATAAACCTCTTAAGAGAATTAAATAAATCAAAATATGAGTTATTTATAATCCACGAAAAATATAATACCAACTTAGAAAAATATACTGTAATTTTTACTTATATTCCCAACAAATCTGAAAAATTTACCAACAATTGCCTTTATATAAAAGGAATATACAGTGCATTAGAGCAAAACTATTCTTTTATCCTTCAAATAGGAGGTAATATTTCTGTGAATTTTTGAAATTAGTATAAATTTGACACATATCTATTTAAGTAGTATTATTATCAAGGAATTTTAGTGTATGAAAGGAGCGAATAACTTGGTGAGAAACAAATTCTACATAACAACTCCTATATATTATTCAAATTCTGAACCTCATATAGGTACTGTGTATACCACTATTGTTGCTGATACCTTCGCCCGTTTTTATAGACTTAAGGATTATGACGTGTTTTTCCTTACGGGACTTGATGAACATGGACAAAAATTAGCAAGAACAGCTCAAGAAAGAGGCTATACGCCTCAAGAATACGTAGATCTGATGGCACAAAAGTTCATAGAAACTTGGGAAAAAATAGGCATAACCAATGATGATTTTATAAGAACCACAGAAAAAAGACATGAAGAGGTAGTACAAAAAGTATTCCAAAAACTATATGATAAAGGATATCTATATAAGGGAAGCTATGCAGGCTGGTACTGTACCCCATGTGAAACCTTCTGGCAAAAAGAAGAGCTCCATGATGGGAATTGCCCTGCTTGTGGAAGACCTGTGGAGTGGCTTGAGGAAGAAACTTATTATTTCAAACTTTCTGCCTTTGCAGAGCCTCTCCTGAAATATATTGAGGAACATCCTGAATTTGTATACCCTGAGACCAGAAGAAATGAAGTTATAAGCTTTATAAAGAGTGGATTAAAGGATATAAGCGCTACAAGAACTACTGTAAAATGGGGGATTCCTGTCCCCTTTGATCCGAAGCACACAGTATATGTATGGTTTGATGCTTTAGTAAACTACATAAGTGCATTGGGATACTTGACAGATGACGACTCTAAATTTAAAAGATATTGGCCTGCAGACGTGCACTTAATTGGAAAGGATATCCTTAGATTCCATGCCATCATATGGCCTGCCATCCTTATGGCATTAAATATTCCTTTGCCAAAGACTGTTCTTGCCCATGGATTCTGGACTATAAAAGGTGGTAAGATATCTAAATCCAAAGGAAATAGAGTAGATCCTCATGAATTGATAAATCTTTATGGAGTAGACGCCCTTAGGTACTTCCTTTTAAGAGAAGTTCCTTTAGGACTTGATGGAGAGTACAGTGATGAAGCCTTTCATAGAAGATATCATTCGGATCTTGCCAATGATTTAGGAAACTTATTAAATAGAGTTCTTACAGTGGCAGAAAAATATACTGAGGGAAAAGTTCCAGAGCCAAAAGAATTCCAAGAGGAAGACAAATTCCTCCTTCAAAAAGGAGATGACATGGCAAACAAGGTAGAAGAAGCAATGGCAAATTTCAATCCTGCTAATGCCTTAACCTATATCTGGGAAGTCGTACAAGAGGCAAATAGATACATAGATCAACAAGCACCTTGGAACTTAGCCTCTTCTGGAAACAAAGATAGATTAAATACAGTTATTTATACCCTATTAGAGGCTTTAAGAAAAATTTCTATTATGCTTTATGCTTTTATGCCAAACATTGCAGAAGAAATCCAAAGACAACTTGGATATAAAGATGTGCAATTTGCTTGGGACTTAATAAAAGATGTTAAAATACCTGTGGGACAAAAATTAAATAAAGGAAAGATTTTATTCCCAAGAGTGGAAAGAAAGGAAGAAAAAGAAGTGGAAGAAAAGAAAGAGGAGCAAAAAATAAGTATTGATGAGTTTAAAAAGATAGACCTTAGAATAGCAAAGGTAATTTCTGCGAGAAGAGTGGAAAATAGCGACAAGTTATTACTTCTTGAAATTGATCTTGGAGAGGAAAAGAGACAAATTGTGGCTGGAATAGCAGAATATTATAAACCCGAGGAGCTTATAGGCAAAGAAATAGTAGTAGTTTATAACTTACAACCTGCAAAGATAAGAGGCTATGAATCTCAAGGTATGCTCCTTGCTGCCAAAGATAGCAAAGGAAGACTTGCCATTTTAACTCCTGAAAAAGAGGTGGATCCTGGATCGAAGGTGAGCTAAATGCCTGTAGCCCTTTATAGAAAATGGAGACCACAAACCTTCGAAGAAGTTGTAGGACAAGAGCACATAGTAATTACCCTACAAAATAGTCTTAAATATGCCCATATTGGTCATGCATACCTTTTTGCAGGACCAAGAGGTACAGGAAAAACTACCGTTGCAAGAATTCTTGCAAAAGCTCTAAATTGTGCTAAAGGTCCCACTCCTACTCCCTGCCTAAAATGTGAGTCTTGTGTTGAAATTGCAGAAGGAAGAAGCATTGATGTTATTGAGATAGATGCTGCATCTAATCGTGGTATAGATGAAATAAGAGATATTAGGGAAAAAGCAAGACTTCTTCCTGTAAGAGATAGATACAAAGTTTATATTATAGATGAAGTCCATATGTTAACTAACGAAGCCTTTAATGCCCTTTTAAAAATCCTTGAAGAACCACCAGAGCATGTAATATTTATTATGGCAACTACAGAACCTCAAAAGGTACCCTTAACTATTCTATCAAGATGTCAAAGATTTGATTTTAGAAGACTTACAAGGGATGAGATTATAAAACAGCTTGCAAAAATTGCAGAAAGCGAAGGAGCAAAAATCTCTGAAGGTGCTCTCAGGCTTATTGCCATACAGTCTCAGGGATCTATGAGAGATGCCATAAGTCTTTTAGAGCAACTATTAGTTTACTCTGATCAAGAAATCACTGAAGACTTCGCAAGAAATCTTCTTGGGCTTCCTACCTATGAATTTACCTATAAATTTGCAAAAGCTCTGGGAGAATATAATATCCTTGAAGGATATAGCCTCCTTCAACAGGTATTTCAGATGGGCAAAAACCCACAACAATTTGCAAGAGAACTTTTGCAACACTTTAGAAATTTACTTTTATTAAAAGCTGACGAAAGAATAGGAAATCTCCTTTCTATTACCCAAGAAGAGTTTGAAGAACTTATGGAAGAAACAAAACTCTACACTATGCAAAGACTTCAAGACATTATTGATCAAGTTCTTATCCTTGAAAACAGGCTTAGAGATCTCACTAACGCCCCATTAGTTATGGAGATGATTCTTCTGCCCTTATTTATGAAAGAGGAAACAGTAGAAGCTCAGATAATTCAAACCCCAACTCAGCCTACTACTCCTATAAAAACTGAAGAAAAAGAAGAAAAAGAGAAGAGAGGAGAAAGTACCCCAGGAACACTAAATATAGATGAGCTTCTAGATAAATGGCCTCAACTCCTAGCAAAGATTAAAAAGAGAAAAATTTCCTTAGAAGCCATGTTAAGAGAGGCAAGAATCATAGAGATAGATCAGGAAGGAAAGTTAGTTCTTGGACTTCCAAAAAATTTCTCCTTCCTAAAAGAAAGACTTGAAGAAAAACCCAATAGAGCATTAATCGAAGAAGAATTTAAAAAACTCTATGGTGTTCCTATACAGGTAAAGTTTATAACCGTTGAAGAAAATCCTATTTTGAAAAATCCTGAAAAAGAGGATCCCAAAAAAGAAGAGAAGAAATTGTCCACGGACGATGTCAAAAATATGTTTAAGGGTAAACTAATAGAATAGGAGGGATAATGTGAAAAATCCATTTGAGGCGATGAAACAACTTAAGAAGCTTCAGGAGAAAATGGCAAAAATAGAGGAAGAATTAGAACAAACCCTCGTAGAAGGAACCGCAGGAGGAGGAGTTGTGAAGATAGTTATGACAGCCAAAGAAGAGGTAAAGGAGGTAAAAATAGATCCTGAGGTGGTAAACAAGGATGAGGTAGACATATTAGAAGATCTTATTGCAGCTGCACTAAGAGACGCCCTTACAAAGGCAAAAGAAAAGTCAGCTGAGAAGATGGGAAGTCTCACCGATGGGCTTCCCTTACCACCCGGACTCTTTTAACAGATGGCAGAAAAAAGTATTTTTGAGAAGCTCATTGATGAGCTAACAAAACTTCCTGGAATTGGGCCCAAATTAGCCCAAAGAATTGCTTTTTACCTCTTGAAACAACCACAGGAAAGTGTGGAAGTTCTTGCAAACACCATCTTAAAGGTCAAAAAAGAGATTAAATATTGTTCTATTTGCTTTAACCTTACTGAAAAAGATCCCTGTGAAATCTGTACGAACCCTGAAAGGGATAAATCCATAATTTGTGTAGTTGCAGAGCCAAAAGATCTTTGGGCAATAGAAAAAACCTCTAAGTTTCATGGAGTTTATCATGTCCTCGGAGGATTAATTTCTCCTTTAGATGGAGTATTTCCAGAGGATCTTAGAATAAAAGAGCTTATGGAAAGGGTTAAAAAAGGAAATATAAAAGAAGTTATTCTTGCCACCGACTCTACTCCAGAAGGAGAGGCAACTGCTATGTATATTGCAAGACTTCTTATGGAATATCCAGTAAAAGTTACCCGTCTTGCCCATGGACTTCCTGCAGGTACAGAACTTGATTTTGCCGATGAAATGACCCTTATTCATGCCTTAGAAGGAAGAAAGGAGTTAATATTATAATAAATATAAAGAAGGAGGTTATAGTATGAAAGATATGCTGGAAATTCGCTGGCATGCAAGGGCAGGGCAAGGAGCAAAGACTGCTTCTTATCTCCTTGCTGAAACAGCCATGGAGGCTGGAAAGTATATTCAAGCCTTTCCGGAATATGGCCCAGAAAGAACAGGAGCACCTATGAAAGCATATACCAGGATCAGCGACAAACCTATAAGGATCCACAGCCAAATATATAATCCCGATGTTGTAGTAGTACTTGACAAAACTCTCATCGGTAAAGTGAATATTTTAGAAGGACTTCCATCGGATGGAATACTCATAGTAAACACTACCCAATCTCCAAAAGAGATAAGAGAACAGCTTGGAATCTCGGACAGAAAAATCTATACTGTGGATGCCACCGGAATAGCTCTTGAAACCATTGGAAGACCTATCCCAAATACTCCCATGCTGGGAGCCTTGATTCGTGTAGTCCCAATAATAAGTTTAGATGAGGTACTTAACCAGTTTAGAAAGAAATTTGAAGGAAGGTTTAGACCCGAAGTTGTGGAGGGTAACCTTCAAGCTATAAAAAGAGCTTACGAGGAGGTAAAGGGAGAATGAAATTACCAGGATGGAAAGAATTAGTAAATATAGGTCCTATTTTACCTGCACAGACTTCTAAAGAGTATAAGACGGGGGACTGGAGAACCTTTAGGCCTGAAATTGACTATAACAAATGTACTACTTGTATGTTTTGCTGGCTCTTCTGTCCTGATTCTGCAGTAAAATTTGATGGTCAAAAGGTTTATATTGACTATGATTACTGCAAAGGTTGTGGTGTTTGCGCAGCAGAATGTCCTGTCAAAGCAATAACCATGAAAGAAGAAGAAAAATAAAGGAGGGAAGAAAAAATGAAGACTCAAGTCAAAAGAATCGCTATTGAGGGTAATGAGGCAGCAGCCTTAGCTTTTAAGCAGGTAAATCCTGATGTGGTTGCTGCCTATCCTATAACCCCTTCCACCGAGGTGGTACAAAAATTCTCTGAATATGTGGCAAACGGAGAAGTAGATACCGAATTTGTGCCTGTAGAAAGTGAGCACAGTGCCATGAGTGCATGTATTGGTGCCGCTGCTGCAGGTGCAAGGGTAATGACTTCTACTGCATCCCAAGGACTTGCTCTCATGTGGGAGATGCTTTACATTGCATCTGCTTTAAGACTTCCCATTGTAATGACTGTGGCAAACAGAGCCCTCTCTGCCCCAATAAATATCCATGGAGATCATAGTGATGCTATGGGAGCAAGAGATTCTGGTTGGATACAAATTTTCTCTGAGAACGTGCAAGAAATATATGACAATATCTTTCAAGCAGTTAAGATTGCAGAACATCCCGACGTAAGACTCCCTGTAATGGTAGGGTATGATGGTTTTATTACCAGCCACTCCGAAGAGATGATAGAAGTTCTTGACGATGAAGTAGTAAGAAACTTTATAGGAAAATATAAGCCCCAATATACCTTGCTTGATGTGGATAATCCTATAGCGGTAGGTCCCCTCGCTCTAACGGACTCTTACTTTGAGTTCAAAGTAGCCCAAGCCTATGCCCTTGAAAACTCTCTTCCCATTATAAAGCATGTAGGAAAAGAATATGGGGATATTACAGGAAGATACTATGATGTAATAGAGAAGTATAAAACCGAGGGTGCAGAATATATAATCGTGGCTATGAGCTCTACTGTAGGAACCGCAAGAGAAGTAGTAGATGCTCTAAGAGAAAAGGGACTTCCTGTGGGACTTTTGAAGATCAGAGTATTCAGACCATTCCCCACCGAGGATATTATAAATGCTCTTAAAGATGCAAAAGTAATAGGAATTCTTGACAGAAGTATGGTTCCTGGATCCTTTGGTGGTCCTCTTTACCATGAGATAACTTCTGCCTTCTACCATTATGATAAAAGACCAATTGCTCAAGCATATGTATATGGTCTTGGAGGCAGAGATATCACTACTCAACACATAGAGAAAGTCTTTGAAGAGCTCATGGATATAGGTAAGAAAGGAAAACCAAATCCTCTCACCTATATTGGAGTAAGAGAATAGGAGGTGCTAAAAATGGCAATTAACTTAAGAGAATTAGCGTTAAAAGAGGAAAGATTAGTTAGTGGACATAGATTGTGTGCAGGATGTGGAGCAAGTATTGTTGTAAGAATGGTTCTAAACGCCATAGATGAACCAGTAGTAGTGGCCAATGCTACAGGATGCCTTGAAGTTGCCACCACCATATTTCCTTTTAACTCTTGGAATGTGCCATGGATCCATTCTGCCTTTGAAAATGCAGCAGCAACCATAGCAGGAGTGGAAGCCGCATATAGAGCTTTAAAGAAAAAGGGAGAAATTGATAGAGAGATAAGATTTATAAGCTTTTCTGGGGATGGTGGTACCTACGATATTGGACTTCAGGCCCTCTCAGGAGCAGTAGAAAGAGGACATAGGGCAGTCTTTATTTGCTATAACAATGAGGCATATATGAATACGGGAATTCAAAGATCAAGCGCAACTCCAAGAGGTGCCTTTACTACTACCTCTCCAGCAGGAAAGGTAGTTCCTGGAAAGCCTCAAAGGAGAAAGAATTTAACAGAAATGATGGTAGCAAATGGAGCAAGATATGTAGCTCAAGCATCACCAAGCCACTGGAGAGATCTCATGGAAAAGGTTAGAAAAGCAGTAAATACTGATGGACCTGCCTTTCTAAATATATACTCTACCTGTCCAAGGGGCTGGAGAACACCCGATAACTCAGCTATAAGCATTGCAAGGCTTGCAGTAGAGACCGGTGTATGGCCCCTCTACGAAGTGGAAGATGGAAAGTATAAGATAAACTATAAACCTCCAAAGGGATTTAAACCAGTAGAGGAGTTCCTAAAAGTTCAAGGAAGATTTGCTCACCTTCTTAAGCCAGAAAATGCCCATATATTAGAAGAAATCAAAAAAGATATAGAAGCTGAATGGAAAAGACTTCTTAGTATGGAGGAAGCCACAAACAAATAAAAGCCATGGAATACAAAAGGCTCCCCCTTTATGGGGGAGCTTCTCTTTTTAAAATGAATAAGAATAGCTATAAACTTGGAGTTCATCTTTTTAGAGGTGGAAGATCTATACTCGAAGATATAAAGCTTCTTCGAATAAATACTGCACAGCTTTTTTCAGGAAGTCCCAGAAGCTATAGACCTACCAATGAGAAACTCCCAGTTTTTCCCTTCAACTCTGTTTTCATTCATGCTCCTTATGTGGTAAATATAGCATCTCCTGACGAAAAAGTATTCAACTTGTCTATTAAAAAAGTAATAGAGGAATTGAAACTTGCAGAAGAACTAGAATGGGAAGGATTGATAATTCATCCTGGAAGTAGCAAAAAGATGGGAAAGGAAGTGGCAAAGAGAAATTTTTTTAAAGCCCTTGAAAAAATTCTTGAAGAAGACATAAAGGCAAAACTTATAGTAGAAAATAGTGCAGGGGAAGGAGATGGATGGGGTTCAACCTTAGAGGACTTCTACTCCATACATGAGGAATTTCCATCGATATACTTTTGTATTGATACCTGTCATCTTTTTGCTGCAGGATATAATTTAAAAAATCCAAGGGTATGTAAAGAAACTTTTTATTCTTTTTTCGAAAGAATCCCTGTGGAAAAGTTAGTATTAATTCATATAAATGACTCTCATTTTCCCCTTGGATCTCACAGAGACCAACACGCCCACATAGGTAAGGGGGCTATCGGGATAGGAGGATTTAAAAATCTATTAAGTATTCCTGAAATAAGAAAAATTCCTCTTATCCTTGAAACCCCCAAAGACAGTCCTATGGCAGACCTCTATAACCTACATACCATAAGAAAGATCTTAGAAAATTCTGATTAACCCTTCAAATACTTCTTTGCAAACTTCATTTTTTCGTAAGTATGGAAAGTGCCTCCGCCTTCATGTCCATTAAAAGGATAAATCTTTATTTCTTTCTCTCCTTGATAGTAATTATATGCAGCAAAAACTGTTGAAGGTGGACATATATTATCCATGAGGGCTACAGAAAATAGTGCCTTTGCTTTTGCCCTTACTGCAAAATTTACTCCATCAAAATAGGATAGAGTCTTAAAAACTCTATCTACATGATCTCTATGGGATTTTAAATATTGCACTATTTCCTGATAGGGATATCCATCGGTTATCTCTACAGCCCTTCTATAATGGCATAAAAACGGGACATCAGGCATTACAATCTTTACGTCTATTCCTATATAAGGAACAAGACCTGCAACTGCTATAGTAATACCCCCACCTTGACTTCCACCTGTTATACCAATTCTCTCCTTATCCACATCAGGAAATGCCATAATAGTTTCTACAGCTCTTACTGCATCGGTAAAAACTCTTCTATAATAATATTTCTTAGGATGAAGAATTCCTCTGGTCATAAATCCAGAATACTGAGGATCAAAAGGTTCATCATCATAATCAGGAGTGTCCCCAGGACTCCAAGAGCTTCCTTGTCCTCTTGTATCCATTATAAGGTGAATAAACCCCATATTTGCCCACAAAAGAAAATCATAAGCAAAACTTCTTCCTCCACCATACCCAATATATTCTACAATTCCGGGAAGTTTTCCTGACCTATTTTTAGGCACTATAAGCCATCCCTTAATTCTCTGTCCTTTATAACCCGAAAAGGTCACATCATAGGTATCCACAAGCTCAAGTCCAAAATCTACCTTCTCAAAAATAGGATCCAAAGGATATTTTCTTGACTCTTCTAAAGTTTCCTTCCAAAAGAAATCAAAATCTTCAGGCTCCTCTCTTTCAGGAAAATACTTCCAAAGTTCCAATAAAGGTAGATCAAAAAAAGCCATAATACACCTCCCATAACCGTTTTTGAATATTATACTACTTGTAATTAGCTTCAAAATTAATATAAAATGAAATAATTTCAAAATCATAGGTAAAAGGAGGAAGAATATTATGTCAGAAATTAAAACCTACGAAATTGAAAAGGGGTTATACCTTTTTAAAGATCCAGAACCTTTCTTTAATTTTAATAGCTATTTATTAACTTGCTCTATGGATGATAAAGTAAGCATTAATATCTTATTTGACCCCTTACCGCTAAAGTATTTTAAAGATTTTATTAAAACCCTTAATGGACTTGTAGGTGTTGAAAATATTAACATAATTTATACAAACCACCAAGACCCTGACTTAACTTCATCGGTGCCTGCCCTCCTTGATTTAGCACCGAGGGCCATATATATTACATCTCAAGACACATGGAGATTAGTAAGTGGATACAACATTGATCCTAAAAAGTTTCAACCTGTAGAATTTATCCCCAACAGAAAGTTAAAACTTAATAAAGAAGGAGATATGTGTTTAGAATTCATACCTACCCCTTTCTGTCATTTTAGAGGCGCCACTGCAGTATATTATCCTAAATTAAAGGCATTGTTTTCTGGAGACCTTTTAGGAGGTGCCTCCACAAAAGACACTGAAGGTATATATGCAACCGAAAAATCTTGGCTTGGAATAAAACTATTTCACGAAGTGTATATGCCTACAAAGGAAGCCTTAAAACTTGCTGTAGACAAGATAGGACGTCTTAATCCCCTTCCTGAATTAATCCTTCCACAGCATGGAGATATAATTAAGGGTAGCCTGATAATAGAATTCTTAAGTGGATTAAATGACTTAGAGGTAGGACTTGATTATATTCATACTAAGGAAAAAGAAGAGGAATTTTATATAAGAGTTTTCAATGATATGATTGATTTTGCTAAAAAGAAGTATGGAGAAGAAAATGTATACAATAAATTAAATAGAATAAGCACCCAGACTAGTAATTTCCCTGAAATAGTAAAAATAGAAAATGGAGTAATATCAGAAGTCTATATACCAGCTCCCACAGCCTTTGTCTTTGTATACGATGTTTTTTGTGAAGATTTACCCGAAAGCGAAAAGGAAGAGCTGAGATTAGAATCAATTGAAACCTTTAAAAAATACAATTTAGAGGTTCCAGAGGAACTTCTATATAAAAAATCCACATCCATCATGGATACCTTTAGAAGAGTCTTTGACATCTTTAGAAGATGAAGATAAAGGGCCCTCCAAAAACGGAGGGCCCAACAAATTTATGTCCTACTTAAAAATTTACTAATATCCTCAAAAGTTCCAATAATATAAAGGATGTCTCCTCTTTGAATTCTCTCAAAAGGATTAATATTTCCGATTACCTCTGAACCTCTCTGAATAGCAATTATAGAAAGATTGTAATTCTTACGAAGATCAAGTTCTTGTATAGTCTTACCAATTATGGGCTCAGGTGGCTCAATCTCAAAAATCTTAATATTTGCAGAAAACTCCATATAATCTATTACATTAGGGACTACCAACCTTTGAGCGAGTCTTACTCCCATATCCCTCTCAGGATATACTACAAGATCTACTCCAATCCTCTCAAGAATTTTTTCATGAGGTTCACTTATAGCTCTTGAAATAACAAATTTCACTCCCAGCTCTTTTACAAGTAATGCAGTAAGCACACTTGCTTCCACATCATGAGCAATGGAAACTATAGCCACATCCACATTTTGTACCCCTGCCTCTCTTAATGCATTTATATTTGTAGAATCTAAAACCTTTGCATAAGAGACATAATCTTTAATCTCCTCCACTTTAGTCTCATCCTTATCAATGGCAATAACAGAAAAACCCATCCTTTCAAGAGTAGTTGCCACCGCTACTCCAAACCTTCCAAGCCCTATTACCGCAAAACTATTTAATTTTGTCTTATCAAGTCCTGCCCTTTTTAGCCTATAAGATAGAGATTTCATAAATTAGCCTATACTCACCTCCTCAGAAGGATATTCCACTTGAGATCTCTTAGAAACAGGTATTAAAATCGCCATTCCTGCTGTAACAGTACCAACTCTACCAAGAAACATGGTCAAAATAATTACCAACCTTGCAAAAGGAGAAAGATAAGGAGTAATTCCTGTAGAAAGTCCTACAGTGCCAAAAGCAGAAACTACCTCAAATAGTATATTCAAAGGTGGAAAAGGCTCAGTAATAAGCAATAAAAACCAACTAATTATTACAAGAGTTAAAGAAAGAAGAAATACAATATATGCCCTCTTCACATTTTCCCAGGGGATAGTCCTATCCTTAAAATGTACATTTTTTCTTTCAAGAATAATTGTAGAAACGCTTAACCATAAAACGAGAAAAGTTACTGTTTTAATTCCACCTCCAGTCCCTCCTGGAGATGCACCAATAAACATTAAAACTATGATAAAAAGTAATGTAGAAGGATTCATCTTACCAATATCAAGGGTATTAAATCCAGCAGTTCTGGGAGTCACAGACTGAAAATAGGCTCCTAAAAATTTGCCCCAAAAATTCAATGTTTTTAATGTATTTGGATTGTTATACTCAAGGATAAAGATCACAATAGTACCAATTAAAATCAAAAACAATGTAGTAAATAAAGCCATCTTACTATGTAAAGAAAGATGTATTCTCTTCCCCATAAAACGTTGAATTATGTCATGGATCACAATAAAACCAATCCCACCCACTATAATAAGGGTAGTTATAGTAAAAACAAGAAGCGGATCAGAAACATAATCGGTAAAACTCCTAAAGCCTCCTATCAAGTCAAAACCAGCATTACAAAAAGCAGAAACAGAATGAAAAATTGCAAATTTTATACTTCTTAATAGAGGATATCTTTTTATAAAAACAAAAAATAGAGAAAGAGCACCAATACTCTCAAAAATAAAAACCGTTATCAAGACGTTTTTTAAAAAAGAAACAATACCTCTTAAAGATGTGGTATTCAAAGAATACTGTAAAATTAACCTTTCCCTAAGCTGGATTCTTCTATTTAAAAGAAGCATCATGCCCGTAGAAATTACTGCATAACTTAATCCTCCAATCTGTATAAGAAGAAGAATTACTAAATGACCAAAATGAGACCAATAGGTTCCTGTATCCACCACCACAAGTCCTGTCACACAAGTTGCCGATGTCGCAGTAAAAAGGGCTGTAAGAAAGTTGGTAAATTCTCCTTTAGCAGAAGATATAGGAAGAGATAACAGGATAGCTCCAGTAAGTATGACAATAGCAAAACTTATAATAAAAAATGCAGCAGGATTGAACCCCCTCTTCTTAGAGATTAACTCTTTTTCAAACATAAAAAGATTCAAAAACACCTCTTTTCTTCTAATGTCTTACTAAGAGACATTTAGATATTTTATCTCAGAGGGTATTGATAGTCAAACTCACAAAAAATTTTTACTTTTGTTAAAATAAAAGGCTCAAGGTTTAAATACATGTCAATATTTTTCTCTCCAGTTATAGCTTTTTACGTCTAATGTGAAGTTACTATTTAATACCATATACTTTTTAGCTAACATGTTAATATTTAAACTTTCCTTAATTGAATAGCCCAAAGAGAATTTTTTATAATTAGTTAAACTATAAAAGGAGGTATCCTCAATGTTAGTTGTGATCCTAATGGGCTCAAAGGGAGATTTGGATCATGCTAAAAAAATAGCCCATACCTTGGAAAAATTTGAAGTTCCATATGTGATGAGAGTAGCTTCTGCCCACAAAATTCCTCTAAAAGTATTAGAAATTATAAAAGAATATGAGGAAAAAGACGTTGTATATATCACAATAGCAGGAAGAAGTAATGCCCTTTCAGGTTTTACTGATGCTAACACAACAAAACCAGTTATTGCTTGTCCTCCCTATAGCGAGAGATTTGGAGGAGCAGATATATTTTCTACATTAAGGATGCCATCAGGAGTCGCTCCTTTAACCATTTTAGAACCAGAAGAAGCTGCACTTGCTGCTGTAAAGATATTGGCTATGAAATATGAAAATTTAAAAGAAAAAATCAAAAAATATCATGAAGAAAAAAGAAAAGAGATAGAAAAGGCTGACGAAGAGGTGAGAAGTAATGGGTAGTGTAAAAGACCTAATAATAATAGAAAGTCCTACAGAAAAATCTCTTGGAAGAGGAAGATTTGTATTTTCTGATAGATATTCTGTATTTGATTATGGAGAAATGCCTGATCATATAGATGATAAAGGAAAAGCCATATGTATAGCTACGGCTTATTTCTTTGAAAAATTAGAAAACTTAGGAATTAAAACCCACTACGTAGGGCTTGTAGAAGATGATAAAATTAAAACCCTTTATGAATTAAAAAAACCCACAAATGTTATGGAATTCAAAATGGTAAGAGTAATAAAGCCAGATCTTAAGGATAACATTTATGACTATTCTGTATTTAAAAAAGAAAAATCAAATTTCCTAATACCTTTAGAAGTTATTTATAGAAATTCCCTTCCCGAAGGATCATCAGTTTTTGAGAGATT
>NZ_JBMFQK010000015.1:0-24700 GCF_049968615.1 Dictyoglomus sp.
TTTTAAAAGGATTGTTTAGTTTTTTAAGCTCTTTTATTACTGAGAATCCATCCATATCAGGCATTACTATATCTACAAATACAATATCAGGATTTAAGTTTTGAAGACTTTCAATCCCTTCTTTTCCAGAGTAGGCATAGCCTATTACCTCAATTCCCTCTTCGGTAAGGAGTTTTATTGCTGAATTTATAAAATCTTTGCTATCATCTATGAGAAAGACTTTAACCATTGTTATTTCCTCCTTTAGTTTTTATGTTAAAAATAAAGAGGAATTTATGCTATAGGGTTTTTTCTGAGATTTTTATAGGAAAAACTCTTAGAGATAAAGAGTTTATAAGTCTATAAGTTTGTTTTTGATGGCAAATTTAACTAAACCAGGAATATCATAAATATTAAGTTTTTCCATTATTTGAGATTTATGAGCTTCTACAGTTTTAATGCTTATATTAAGCTTGTAGGCAATTTCTTTTGAGGAGTAGCCTTCTGCTATAAGTTTTAGGATCTCTTTTTGTCTTTCGGTGAGAGTTTTTAGTGGATTTTGCTCTTTTTGAAGATAGTCCTTTATAATTACCTTGGACACCTTAGGGGTTATGTAGGTATGTCCTTCAAATACTGACTTAATTGCTATTTCAAGCTCTGAGAAGGATGAGTCCTTTAATATGTATCCTTCTGCGCCATTTTTGAAAGCCTCTTTTACATATTCCTCTGAAAAATGCATGGTAAGAATTATTATTTTAGTATTGGGAGAAATTTCTTTGATCTTTTTACAGAAGGAAAGATTTTCTACCTCAGGCATAGATATATCAAGGAGAATAATATCAGGATTTAATTCTTTTGTCTTTGAGATGATTTCGTTTCCTGTACTTGCAACTATCAATGACCTCAATTTCTCCCCTTTCTTTTAGGAGAGCTTTAATTCCTTCTCTCACTAAAGTATGGTCATCAGCAATTAAGACTTTAATAGACATGGGGTCAATCTATAGTAAAACAAACTTTTATCTATGTCCCTTTCCCTATTTCACTATTGAGAGCTATTTTTCCTCCTAACAGTTCTGCCCTTTCTTTTACTTTCCATATCTCATCTACATTAAGGCCTATGCCATCATCTTTTATAGTTATCTCAACTATTTTATTTTCTTCTTTTATCTCTACATAAATGTTTTTGGCATTGGCATGTCTTATAGCATTTGTGATGCCTTCTTGTATGATACGAAACACCGAGATAGCATAGTCTTTTTCAAGTTTTTCTTCATTAAAATTAAATTTGTATTCAATATTTATATTGGCTCTTTCTGTCTGCTTTTGTATGTACCATTTTAGGGCAGATAGAAGTCCTAAATTGTCAAGCAGAGATGGTCTTAAATTCAGAGATATATCTCGTACTTCTTCTATGGTTTTATTTATGAGATTAATTGCATCCTCTTGGGCTTTTATTAAAAATTTACTTAAGCTTTCTTTCTCCTTCATTTCTTTTCCTTTCTTTTTCTTTCTTCCTCTTTAAGATGAGCTATAAACATTCTTGCTCTAAGTTCAAGGGTTACTGTCTCAAGCATGGAGGGAGTAGGCTTTTTGTTAAACTCTTCTATCATTTTACTTTCTACTTTCTTATACCATTCTTGATCTTCTACTATTTTTATTTTACCAAGAAGGTTTAATATTAATTCTTGAATTTCTTTCCATCTTCTTGAAATAAGTTCTACGAGGAAGAGAATTACGCAAGAGATTAATAGGGGAGTTGAGAGATCCTTTTTATCAGCATCCCAATAAGGCATTCTTCTAAAGACATCGGAAGGAGAAGATATAATCTTTCCTGAAGATATAGAAGTGATTTTTTGCGCTAATTCTTTATTAAAGGTTTTTGGGATAAACTCCTTTGAGTTTCCAAAGGACCAAGGTATTTTAGCTAAGATTTTATCGTTATCTTGTATAGTAATTTGATATTTCCCAAGTTTTTCTATAGGAAATATAGCCTCATAGGTCCCAGGTGCCTTTTGATAGAAGCTTCCTTTTATTTCTCTTCCCTGAATGTCAGTGAGGGTATATTTCAAATTGGCAAAGTTTATATAATTTCCATCTTTATCAGCATAAACTATATTTAAAATACCTTTCCCCTCCTCTTCCCTTATGGAAATTTGAATTTCGGATACCTGATGAGGAATTGCTTCTCTTAACATTTCACTGAAAAATTTCCCTAATTTATTCCACTTAAGCCACTCATCTCCCCAGTAGTTTTTTAAAGCAGAAGTGAAAGCTATTACTTGTCCAAGGCCAAATTGTCCTTTTGCTAAGATAGGATCTCCCTCAGGAGAGGAAAGTATAGTAGGATAAGGGTATCTTGAAGATGTAAGCACATATCCTTTTAATGGTGGAAATTCTATTTTTTCATCTGCTAAAGATTTTGGTATAAAGCTTTTTTCTACGATGTTAGATCTTAGTAGAGCCTTTGTTTCTGAGAGGAGGAGTTGGGGAAGATTTCTTATATTCCATGTGTGATAAAATCTACCATTCCCCCAATTAGCGATATCCTTTAAGAGGGGTATATTGGCATCTTCTCCTATCCCTATGGTTGAGACAGTAATTTTATATTTTGCCAAGTTTCTTACTAAGTTATAAAAGTCGCCTCCTTCTGTTTGACCATCAGTGATAGCGATAATATGCTTACTTTTTATAGGAACCTTAAGGAGAGATTCTCCAGCAGATTTTAAAGGAGGATATAGAGCGGTACCACCTCCGGGAGAGATTCTTGATATTAAACTTGCTGCCTCTTCTTTATTGGTGAGGGGTTGTAAGGGTACAATCCATTGATAGGAATGGTCAAAGGCAATGAGTCCAAAATAATCCTTATCTTCTAAAAGGTCCAAGACCAACTGAGCCGATTCTTTTGCAAGCTCCATCTTCATGTCTCCTCCAGAATAACTCCCCATACTTCCCGAGGCATCAAGAACTATAATTATGGCAACATTACTCTTTTTAAGTATCTGTTCTGGTTTTAAAGTTAAAGGCAATATTTCTTCTAAGGGAGTTCCATGGTAGTTTCCTGCAGAAAAACTTTTATCTCCTCCTAAGATTAGTAATGTACCTCCTTTGTCTATTACAAAATTTTTAAGAAGTTCCATTTTATCCAAAGGTAGATCTTCTTGAGGAATATTATCCATAATTACCCCTTGGTAAGAATTTAGATTCGAAATTTGGGAATAAGGTTTGAAGTCAATCACCACATCCCAGCCTTGTATCACAAGGGATTTTGCAAAAGTAGGGTTAAAATCTTTCCCTGCAAGATATAGAATTTTTGGTTTTCCTTGAATGTATATATAGGATGATGCCATATTATTTTCTTTGTAGGTATCTTCAGGAGAATATATTTCTGCTTCTATCTCTTTTAGCCCTGTATTTTTAGCCTTAAGAGATAAAGAGATTATGTTATCTTCTTGAAGATCTTTTAGATCCTGTATTTGCGATGTTCCGTCAAAGTTTATCTTTAATTTTGCTTCTTTTATACCATAACTTTTAATTCTTATACTGATAGGAAATTCTTGTCCCAAATGTCCTATATCAGAATTTTGAATTTTTTCTATGGATATCTCTTTATGGAAAGCAGTGTTTAATGGAAATATATCTATTTGTATTTTTTCCCTCTTTATTCTATCTTCAAGGTTTAAAACTCTTCCTGCATTTTCTTGAAGATCACTAAAGATGATTACTCTTGCTGGTTTTTCTTGAGGTTTAATAAGAAGTATTCTATTTAAAGCCTCTTCTATATTGGTAAAATATGGATTTTTAATGCCTGAAAGGTTAGAAAGATCAGTATTTTCTGAGAGATCTTGTTCCACATTTACATCTCCAGCAAAAGACACAAGTCCTACCCTATCGTAGCTCTTTTTACTATTCAGAGATTCTTTTATAAAACCTATTGCTCGCTCTTTTTCCCAAGAAGGAATACTGGCAGACTGATCTAATAGAAAGAAAGTGTTTACTCTATCAGAATAGGACATTATTTGCAATCCTGAAAGGGAAAAGAGAATAAGTAAAATCTCAATGGATCTTAAAATTGCTTTTTTCTTATACCTTTTTATTAGGAAATATATTATAGGGATTAGGACCAAAAATATGGGTTTTTCAAAGCTTATCATGTATAGATCCTTCCTCCCATATAAAGGAACATCTCAAAAATTATGGCAATTAAAGCAAAGAAAAGGAATATATAGGAAAGATCAAGATTAACATAAGCTTTTTCCTTAGGTCTTTTTTTAGCAAGGATAACCTCTTGAGATGTTATTTGGGGTTCTATGGTAGATTCTTTTTGTGAAAAAAGATTTATCGCATAGATTTTTTTGTCTTCTGGATTTTCATAAAATCCTGTAAAGTTAAGGTTTTCTTGTACTTGTTTTTGGGGATCATAAGATAGCATATATTTTAATAAATTGTATATGAAGAGGGGAAAAGAATCACGATAAATCCAAGATGTAGAAAGTAAATCAAAGGAAAGAATAATTCCCTCCATATTGTCCTCTTTTAAATAATATCCTACAGGACCCCTTGTGGAATATATAATAGGCCTTAATTTTTCGTCCTTAAATATGTAAGCATTATCTATTTGGATTCCATAAAGCTGTACAAATCTTAAAATAGGATGGTCTTCCCAGGAAAGTATCTTTACCTTTCCTATCTTCTCTATCTTATTAGGATCTATTCCTGGATATCCTCCTATAAAAAGGAATTTTCCAGGAAATTGAAAATAGGGAATTAAGCCATCAAAGATAAAAAAGTCATAATTTTTAAACTCTATATTCATAATATCCCTTTTTATCTCCACCTTAGTATCAGGTATAGATCTTAAAGCCTTTTCTAAGAAGGGATTTCCCATACTCACCATTAGAATCTTGGGGGAAAAGTCAGGGATATAAAAGTAGGCTGTGTTATCTTCTGAAAGATCATCTTTTATATCCAGGGATGCTTCAATTTTACCTTTTAGCAATGGCATCTCAAAAGTTAAGGTCTTTATTTCCTTTGGTTGTAAATAAGCTCTAGTTTTAATAATGTTTTTTCCGCTTTCCTTTACAGTTATTGGAACCTCTTCTGACTTATCACTGAAGTTTCCAATTTTCAAAAATATCTGAGAGATTCTTTCATTTTTTTGAAATACTCTTCCATCAATAATTCCAAGATTTCTCCCCTTTTTCCCAATTACATGTATAAAGTAATTGTTTTGAGAATTTTTAGGAATATTGAGCTCTTCAGTACCATCAGTGAATATATGTATATCGCAAGATTCTTTAGGAAAGAGATTTTCTGCATAGGTTATAGCAGAATTTATATTTCCCTCTCCTAAGAAGGGTTTTTCACTGCTTAATATCCTTTCAAGATCGGAATTTTTTCCTGCTGAAGTTAAAAGATATGGTTTATCCTTAGCAATAATGAGGGAGATTTTGTTATGAATATTTTTAGAAAGATTAATAATCTCTATTTTTGCTCTCTCAAAGCGAGATGGAAAGATATCCTCTGAGGTCATACTCGCCGATGAGTCTAATATAAATATTGTAGGTCTTCCTAATATTCTCTCAAAACTGAGTATAGGCTTTGAAAGGTAAAGAATAATAAAAAGAAGAGTTAAAATTTGCAAAAGAAGGATTAAATTTTTAGGAAGTTTTTTAAACCATCTTCCAATAGGTTCTTCTTTTAAAACTTTTTCCCATAAAATTAGGCTTGGGACCTTTAATCTTAATCTTTTTGGTTTTATAAGGTATAGGATTATCACTAATATTTCTAAGGAAAGAAGAGATAAGAAAAGGGGATTTAAAAATTTAAGGCTCATTTAATCCAACCACCTACTCGGAGATATTTTAATATAAGATCCTCTATGGGAATACTTGTTATACTTCTTAAATATTCTACGTTATAGAGCATAGTAAAAGATTCTATATGGTTTAAAAATTTTTCAAGGGCTTTCTGGTATTTTTGAATCATATACTCGTCAAGGAGAATGTCCATTTTTTCTCCTGTTTCACTATCAATGAGGGTAAGATTTCCTGAGAAAAAAGGAGAGATTTCTTCTTCACATATGGTATGTATAAGATATACAGGCATTTTCTTATATCTTGCATAAATTATTCCCTCTTCAAATTCTGAAGAGAGAAGGTCAGAAATAATTATGAGAATACCTTTCCTTTTCAAGGAAGAGGCATATTTTTTGACGGTTTCACTTATGTTTGTATTGCCCTCCGCTTTTATTTCATTCAAAAGATTCAATAGCCTATATATATTTTCTTTTTTTCTTTCTAAAGGCAGAGTTTCCTTGATTTTGTCTTGGAAGTAGGAAAAGGTAGTTTTTTCCCAGGAAGAAAGGCTAAGATAGGAAAAAGCTAAGGCAAGTTTTTTACCATAAAAGAATTTTGTTGGATTTCCAAAATCCATGGAAGAGGATGCATCAAGAAGAATGTGCACCTCTACATCTTCTTCCTCTTCAAAGAGCTTTACGAGAAATTTTTCAAATCTTGCATATATGTTCCAATCTAAATACCTTAATTCATCTCCAACTTGATAAGATCTGTAATCAGAAAATTCCGTTCCTCTTCCCATCTTAGGGCTCTTTCTTTCCCCAAGATGGCTTCTAAATCTTAGTCTCTTTACAGCAAGTCTTAGCTTTTCAAGTTTTTCTAAAAATTCCAGATCTAATTTTTCCTTTTCCATTAATATTCTTTTATCTCCTCAAGGATATTTTGGATTATCTCATCAGGAGTTATCCCTTCTGCTTCTCCTTCAAAGCTTAAAATAATTCTATGTCTTAGAGAAGGAATGGCTACTTTTTTTATATCTTTAAAGCTTACATTGGCTCGATTTTCAAAAAGGGATAATGCCTTTGCTCCTAATATTAAAGCTTGTGCTCCTCTTGGACTTGATCCATATTTTACGTATTTTTTCACCTTTTCTGTAGCATATTTGCTTTCAGGATGGGTAGCAAGCACGATTCTTACTGCATACTCTTTTACTGCCTTGGATATAGGCACACTTCTTACCAATTGTTTTAAAGCCTCTATGGTATTTCCATCAGCAACTTTTTCAACCTTGGGTATTTCTACATTAGTAGTCCTCTCTATAATCTCAAGGAGCTCCTCTTCTCCTGGGGGTGTAAGAATCAGTTTAAAGAAAAACCTATCTAATTGAGCCTCTGGAAGAGGATAGGTTCCCTCCATCTCAATGGGATTTTGTGTTGCCATAACAAAGAAAGGCTTTGGTAGAAGATAAATATTTCCACCAGAAGTTACGCTACCTTCTTGCATAGCCTCCAAAAGGGCAGACTGGGTTTTAGGTGTAGCTCTATTTATCTCATCTGCAAGGATTATGTTTGCAAAGATAGGACCCTCTTGGAATCTAAAGTGTTTTCTTCCACTCTCATCTTCAACAATTATATTGGTTCCTGTGATATCTGCTGGCATGAGATCGGGGGTAAATTGGATTCGGGAGAACTTTAAATTTAAAATCTCACTTAATGTTTTCACAAGTAAAGTTTTTCCAATACCGGGGACACCTTCAAGGAGCACATGTCCTCCTGAAAGGAGAGCTATAATTGTGAGATCAATGATCTCATCATATCCTACTATTACCTTACTGACTTCTTTTTTTATCTTTCCTACCACATCGGTAAAATCTTCAAGGGATAAAGCCAAATTAAACAACCTCCTTTATTGAGAAAAGTATAGTTTTAATATCTCTTGAAACTCCTTTGGAAGAATCCTTGAGGCTGTTGGATTTTCTTCTTCATAGGAAGGATTTAGGTTAATATTGCTTCCTGAAGCTTTTCTTCTTCCTTCCAAGGTAGGAGCTTGGAAGAGATAATTTTTACCTTCTTTTTCTGAAAGAGAGGGTGGTACATATATTTTTTCTCCTGAAAATACTCTTCTTTGACTTTCTGCTTCTCCAAGTTTTGTTTCTCTTTCTTCAGTTCCAGGAAGAGATCCTGTTTGTTTTGTATTTTCTGGCAATCCTTCACCAGGAGATGGATTTTGGAGCATTCTATCCTTTAATGACATCTCAGGAGGATTGTTATTTTCCAAAGTTGAACCCTCTTCTTTTTCTCCTGTTGGTTCCTTTAGGGAAGATTTTGAGGTTTGGTCCAAAAAAGCCTGATTCCTTCCTGCTGATGTAGGAAGGTTGCTGCTATCTATAGAAGCTTCTTTGCTTCCCTTTTGTTCTTCATTTTTATTTAGATTACTCTCCTTTTCCTCATTAGACTTTTCTGAGGAAGTTTTGACTTTATTATTTTTGAGAGTATTTTTGTCAAAATTATACTGGGATAGGAATTCCTCTAAGGATTTTGGCTTTTCAAGATCTTCTATTCTTTCTTTATTGTATTCCTCCTGGGAGATTCTCTCCTTTTTGAGATTTTCACTTGAAAGGTTATCTTCAAGGATTTTGCTTTTATTATTTATTATTCTTTGAGATTTTACCTCTTGTTTATTTTCCTTATTAGCATTATTTATGGCCTTTGATATGTCCTTAGGAAAGGAATACACAAGATTTAAAAAAAGAAGAAATAGAAAGAGTATTAATAGAGTTTTCAAGAGTTTGGAGGGCTTAAATTTATAAGCTTTGGAAAGTTCAATCTTGGAAAGTTTTTCTTCAAGATCTTTTTTTAATTTATCTATAAGCCCATAAGGATCATTTAAATTTTTATACTCCCAAAAGGTAATTAATCTTTCTTCTAAGGAATAATGTTTATCAGCATTTAGAATTAGCTTATAGTAATTAGGTTTTTTACTTAGCTTTATATAGAGGTAATAAATTATAGGAAGAAGAATTAAGATAGAGTTGATCCTTAAAGAAAAAAGATTTAAAAGAAGAATAATATTTAAAACAAAAAGAATAGCTATTGCTAAACCCTCAAGGAGGAAGTATAAATTTGCTTTCTTAATAAGTCTTTCTATGTTATCAAAAAAATATCATTCTTTTTCCTCTCCTTTATAATATTTTAACCTTTTTTGGGCGATGAGTATAGATATTAAAAAAATAAGTAAATAGAACAAAATAATTATAGGGATATGTTTTGGAGGATCAAAATTTACGCTTACATAGAGAATATTTTCTGCCCCTACAAGCCAGAGGATATTATTTAAAGGAAAGAGGAAAAAGGTAGATGGAAAAATAAAGGGAATTATTATGAAGACTAAATAAGAGATCCAATGGAAAAGCCAGTTTAGTGATGGATTTATAAAAGTAGACCATAAAGCTCCAAGTCCAATAAGAGGTATGGTATCTAATATTAAGAGGAAATAAAGCATAAAGATTCTGCTAATATCTCCTGAGAAGTTTATTATTAGATTAAAAGGAAAAAGAATTACAAAAAGGTAAAGAATATACAAAAGCGTGGAGAATACTCTTCCCAAGATGATATTAGGAATGGAGAGATCGGAATATTTTACAAGGCTTAGGGTTTTGAATTCCCTTTCTGCAAGAAGATTTCCAGAAGATATTAAAGAGGAAAGATAAGTTATAAAAAGGAAATGAGATAGGGAAAATATGAGAAATAAGTCAGGAATGGAGTATTTATTCACATCTAAGGTTTTTGAAGGCCAGAGTATGAGGGTGAGAATAACAATAATAAATATATAGATGAGCTCTGTCTTAAGATATTTTTTATCATTGATTTTAAATTTAAATTCTGTTATCCACCAAAGTCTCATTTTATTCTCCTAAGGGTATAATTAGGATATTGTCTCTATAAACCTCCGTTTTTATGTCATCAAAATTAAATTGATTCAGGGGCTCTTTTATTCTTCCCCAGAGAAGAATTCTTTTTTTAGAAATTAAAGAAGTTTTTAGGCGGTAATTTTTTAGAATTTCGTTAAGAAGAGAAGGTTCTTTAAGCCCACTTTTCCATACTGTTATGTCCTTTCTCTCCCCTTTTGTTATACTTCCTATGTAGTTTTCTGCATTTCCTAATTTTAATACTAAATCTCTTAATTCAAAATTTGAATTATTTTCAATGATAAGAATAAATCGATCGGGGAGTTCTTTGAAATCAATGTTTATAGGAAGAAAATGAAAGGAGAGTCCTTCTAAAAAATATACCCTATTTTTTTCTAAGATAATTTTTCCCTTGTTTTCTTTCCTATTAATAAAAAGGGATACTTTACCCTTTTGAGGCTGGTAGTAAGCGTTGTAAAGGAGAAAGATATTAGGCGAATAATTAAAGGAGATGTCCCTTTTAAAGGGGGAGAAGAGAGAAACATTAAAATAATTTTCCCCAACGAAAGTATTTGGATCGAGGTATATAAGGGATTTTTCTCCCACCGCAAGAGCATCTTTTTCAAAGGAATTTTTAACCTGAAATCCAAGGATAGAAAATATGGAAATAATTGTAAGAAAAGTAATAAAAGAAAATCTCTTTTTAAAAAGGAAATTTTTCCATAAGAACAAGGAAATAAAGTAAATGATTAACGCTGCTGTAATAATAAATCGGTCTGGGTATAGGAATTTTTGCCCTTGAAGAAGGCTAATGTCAGGGGTATAAAGAATAGTATTGTGAGGAATAGTGATATTGACTGGTGGTATTTTTAGTAATTCCAAAGGAATTTTTTTAACTTCGTCCGTGAAATAAACTCTTCCTGTAAGGATTTTATACATAGTAATGGAATTTTTTAAATTTGTGGGAAGTTTATCCCAAAAGGCTCTCTCAATTAATATAAGATCAAAGTTATCATAAGCTTTATAGTTTAAAGGAAGGAACTTTTCATCATATATTCTTAAGATTCGTGCTTTTTCCGAAAAGGGTAAAGAGGGTATATTTTTTCCAAGAATAAGAATAAGAGGAAGAACTATTCTCTCAAGGGAGATATCAATTTTTTCCTCTCTTATTAATTTGTTATTGTGCCATATCCTTAATCTTAGGGGATATCTAAAGTCAATAGGGGGAATTAAAAATTCTATCTTTTTATTAGAAAGGGGAGGAATTTCTATATTCTCTTGATAAACGGTTTCGCAATATCCTGCGTATCTTAATCCTTGGTTATATATAGCCTCTATATTAAGGGTTATTCTATTTCCAGGATTATAAATATCTATAAAGAGGGGTAAAAATCTTTCCAATTTCCATTCAGATTTTATTCCAAGGGAAATATCAAATATTAGCTCTTGAGAATAAGATATGGAAGTTAAAAATATTAATGCAAAAATTAATAAAATTATCTTTTTCATATTTAAATTATACAATTTTTTTGTGATAAAATAATTTCTATGATTATGGCTTATTTATTTTTACTGGGCAGGATCATACTTCTTGGCTATGAAAAAATTGTGGTAAAAAAAGTAGGAGATAAAAGCAATAGCATAGCCACATCTTTCCTATTTTTCTTAACCGCTACTTTGTTTCTTCTTCCCTTTGCCTTTGGAAAAAATGTGTCTTTGGATTTTGGAAGATTAAGATATGGGATACTAAGTGGATTTATCTATTCCATATCCTTTGTACTTTATGTTAAATCCTTATCTTTGGGAGAAGCATCCTTAGTAGGTCCTCTTTATAACTTTAATGTCTTTTTCCTTCTTATTTTGACTACTGTATTTCTAAGGGAGCCTTTTACTCTTCAAAAAATTGTTGGACTTTCACTTTTAGTTTATGGGGCTTCCTTTTTAAGTAAGCAAGAAAATCTTTTTAAATCCCTTAGGGTGCTTTTTGAAAAGAAAGAGACTCTTTTTATGTTGGGGAGTTCCTTCCTTATAGCCATAGGAAGGACCATTGATGGTTTTGTGGTGGGAAAGGTGGATCCTTTGTTTTATTGTTTCTTCCTTTATTTTGTAATAAGTATTTATCAGTTTATCTATATTCTCCTTAGGAAAGAATTGGGAGAAGTTTTGAAAATTTTTAAAGAAAAGGCTCTTCTTGTCTTTATTGCTGGGGCTATTAATGCTTATTCCTATTTATTTCTTCTCATTGCTTTTAAAAGTATAGATGTGAGTATTGCTGAGCCTCTTTCTATGTTGAGCATGATAATAACCTTGATCCTTGCCAAAAATATTTTTAAGGAGAATATAAGAGAGAGGACTATTGGCGTTTTAATTATGATCTTGGGAGCATGGATCCTTAATTGGAGATAAGTTATGAATATATGCTCTCCCTACTTAGAGATAAATCTTCCTGCTATCTATCATAATGCAAAGGTTATAGTAGAAAAAGGAAAGGAGCAGGGAATTTTAATTGATGGAGTTACCAAGGTATCCCTTGGAGATCCTAAGATTGCAAGAGTTCTTGTCAAGGCTGGAGTTTTTGGAATCTCTGACTCTCGAATTGAAAGTATAAAAAGGATGAAGGAGGATGGTTTAGATACTCAATTTACCCTTATAAGGCTTCCTTGTCTTTCCCAAGTGGAAGAGGAGATAAAATATGCAGATGTGTCTTTGAATTCAGAATTTATCACCCTTAAGGCTTTGAATGAGGCAGGAGAAAGACTTAAAAAGAAGCATAAAGTGATAATCATGGTAGAGATGGGGGATATAAGGGAGGGTATATGGAATAAAGAGGAGCTTTATTTTGTAATTGGAGAGGTTTTAAAGATGGAGAATCTTGAACTTTGGGGGATTGGCACTAATTTTACTTGTTTTGGAGGGGTTATTCCTACTGAGGAGAAGTATATAAGTTTTTTAGAGATTGTTAGAGATTTGGAGAAAAGATTTAATATATCCTTTCCTATGGTTTCTGGCGGAAATTCAAGTAGTATTTCCCTTCTTTTTGAGGGTAAAATTCCTTCTGGAATTAATCATTTAAGAATTGGTGAAGGAATCATGTTGGGAAGAGAAACATCGTATAGAAAACCTGTTTTAGGGGCAAGAACTGATACTTTTAAATTTGTGGGAGAAATTTTAGAGATAAAGGAGAAGCCATCTATCCCTTGGGGAATTATCGGAGAGGATGCTTTTGGGCATAAGCCTTCCTTTAAGGTAAGGGGGATAAGGAAGAGGGCTCTTCTTAATTTTGGAAGGCAGGATATAGATCCTGAGGGACTAATTCCAGAGACTTTTGGAATAGAGATTTTAGGTGCTACTTCCGATTATACAGTGGTGGATATTTCTGAAAATGATAGTTTAAAGGTTGGTGATAGTATAAGTTTCTCTTTAAATTATTCTGCTCTCTTACAAGCTTTTACATCTCCCTTTGTAAAGAAGATCTACAAGGAGGTAGATTTATGAAAAAGGTTATAATTATGGGGGCTGGAGGTAGGGATTTTCATAATTTTAATGTGATTTTTAAAGATAATCCTCAATATAAAGTGGTTGCCTTTACTGCTACTCAAATTCCTGGTATTGAGAATAGAATTTACCCAAAGGATCTTGCGGGAGATCTTTATCCTGATGGAATTCCCATATTTCCTGAGGAAGAGCTTCCCGAATTAATTAAGAGATATGAAGTAGATGAAGTGGTATTTTCCTATAGCGATGTCTCTTATAATTATGTGATGCAAAGGGCGAGTCTCGTACTCTCTTTGGGAGTAGATTTTAGATTGTTGGGTACAGAGACTATGTTAAAAAGCAAAAAACCTGTAGTGGCAATATGTGCGGTGAGAACAGGTTCTGGAAAAAGTCAGACCACAAGGTATGTGGTGAGAGTGTTAAGAGATATGGGGCTTAAAACTGTAGTAGTTAGACATCCTATGCCCTATGGGGATTTTTTGAGGCAGAAAGTTCAGAGGTTTGAGAAAATGGAAGATCTTGATACTCATGAATGTACCATTGAAGAGAGAGAAGAGTATGAGCCTCATATAAGGCAAAAAGCTATAGTCTATGCAGGAGTGGACTACAAAGAGATATTAAAGGAGGCTGAAAGTGAAGCTGATGTAATTGTCTGGGATGGAGGAAATAATGATTTTCCATTTTATAGACCTGATCTTTATATTACCGTAGTGGATCCCTATAGGTCTGGACATGAACTTTCTTATTATCCTGGAGAAATAAATTTGATCCTTGCAAATGTGGTTGTGGTAAATAAGGTTGATACTGCACCAAAGAATAAAGTTCAAGAAGTAGTGGAGAATGTAAGAAAAAGAAATAAGAAGTGCCAGATAATTTATGCTAAATCACCTATTAGGGCAGAAAAAGAAGAGGATATTAAAGGTAAAAAGGTTCTTGTAGTGGAAGATGGACCTACGGTGACTCATGGAGAGATGCCTTTTGGAGCGGGTTATATCTTTGCAAGGGAGAAGGGAGCTATAATTGTGAATCCAAGGGATTATGCCGTAGGAAGTATAAAAGAAGCCTATGAGAAGTATACTCACCTAAGGGAAGTTCTTCCTGCTCTTGGTTATAGTAAGGAACAACTTAAGGAACTTGAGGAGACCATTAACAAATTTGATGGTGAGTATGTGATAATTGGAACTCCTATTGATTTGAGAAGGGTAATTAATATTAAAAAGAAGACTATAAGGATTTTTTATGAGTATGAAGACTATGGAGAGAAGACTTTAAAAGATTTAATAAAGGAGTGGTGGAATAATCTTAGCTAAATCTTACTTTGCTCATTAAGATCATCTCAATAAAATAATCAGAAAGGTATGGATCAAACTGGGAACCTTTACATCTTTTTATCTCTTCTATAGCCTCATCAATAGTTAACCTCTTTTTATAAGGTCTATAAGCAGTCATAGCTTGAAAACTATCAGCAAGGGTAAGAATTCGGGAATAAAAAGGTATATCTTCTCCTGAAATTCCATCAGGATACCCTTTTCCATCCCATCTTTCATGGTGATGTCTTATTAGCTTTCCAATCTCTCTAAAGGCAGAGACGTTTTGAAGAATCTCTTCGCCCCATACGGTATGCATTTTCATAATCATATACTCTTCATCGGAAAGTTTTCCAGGTTTTTTCAAAATATAATCAGGAACTTTTATTTTACCAATATCATGTAGATATCCAGCATACTCTAATATTCTTAGTTCTTCATCATTTAAACCTATGTATTTCCCAAAGTTTACAGCAATATTTCTCACTTCTCGGGAATGTCCTCCTGTGTAGGGATCTCTTGCGTCAATCATCTCTACAAGTACAATTAATGATTCTCTGTTTAATCTATATATTCTGTTTTCTAAATCTTCTTTATAAAGTAAAGAAGAAAGAACAGGACTTATTTTTTCTACAATTTCTAAATCCCTTTGATCAAATTTTTTAGATTCTCTTAGACTGTTTATATTTAAAACTCCTACCAATTTGTCATTGTGAATTAATGGATAACATATGGAAGATTTTATATTAAACCGAGGTTCAATTATTAAGAATCTGCTATCTTTGTAAGCGTCCTCAAGGATTAAAGGCTCTCTATGTTGGGCTACCCAACCAGCTATACCCTCTCCCATTCTTAGTACTGTATTTTCTACTACTTCCTTAGGAATCCCACAACTTGCAAAGATTTTTAGAGTATTTTCATCCTCATCATAAGCCATAATTGATCCTGCGTCAGCATCTAATATGTTTAAAGTTCTTCTTAATATGCTTTCAAGGAATAGGTTTTTTTCAATTTTCTCTGAGAAGAGATCAATGATTTCTGATATTTCCTTTTCTTTCTTTAACCTCTTTTTTAGGTTTATATCTTCAACAGTATGCTTAAACTCTTCTAAGAGGAGGTCAAAAATTCCTTGGGGAATTTCTTTCTCATAACAGATAACATATTGAATTTTGTTTTCTATAATAGTATATACATTGTTTGGAGTTGACTTTTCTAAGTCTTCAATTTTTATTTTTAGAGAATCTTGCTTAGGGTATAAAGTCAGAAATTCATTGTTTAATCTTTTTAATATTTTTATATCATTTTCAGGAAAAAGATCCTTTAATTTTTCATAAAAAATTCTCTCTACATCCTCAATATTCTTGTTAGATATATCTCTCAAGAATTCATACCCTATAATCAATTCTTCATACTTTCTTTTATTTTCTTCAAGAAGTGTTCTTATCTCTTTAGTTTGTCTTTCAACCTCTTTCTTTAAATATCTTCTACTTCCAAGGATCCAAAGGAAGACAAAAGCTAAAAGAGAAAAAAGAATTAAAAGCCCTTGAGTTTGACTTTCTTTCTTCTTTATTTCAAGTCTTAAAAGAATTTCTTCGCCAAACCATTTTTGCAAAAGGTCAGTGTACTTTGGGGATTTTATTATCTCATCAATTGCCTTTTTAATGGTTAGGAAATATGGGCTTCCTTTAGGAAGAGCAATTCCAGAGTAATTGGTAAATAATTTGTCAGGGAGGATTTTAAGTTTATCATTCCAGTTATTTTGAGCAATAAGCCATTTAGCTGCATAATAGTTAATGACTCCAGCATCTACATCTTTCCTTAAAATTCCTAAAAGTACGTCTTTTGATGACTCATAAGGGATAGTTTGAGTAATATCTTTTAAGAAGATATGGGCCACATCAAGGTTAAATACTCCTACTTTTTTCTTCTTTAGGTCCATAAAATTATTTATGGGGGAACCAATGGGTACGATAATTACACTAAAGCTTTCTAAGTATGGTACAAAATCATATCTCTTCTTTCTTTCTTCTGTGATTCTCATAAATTCTATTCCGTCTACTTTACCTGTGTTTAAGAGCTCTACTGCTTTTTCCCATGGGACAAGCTTTATCTCAATGGTTTTATTTATTTTTTTGGAAAGTTCATTAACAATATCCACTGCAAAACCTTTAGGATTTCCCTGCGAATCCAAATACTCTATAGGAGGTAAGTTAAAATCGCCTGCAAAAGTAAGGCTTTCTTTCTTTTCACCTAAGGAGAAGGGTGTAATTAGAATTATTATTAATATTATTGAAAATAGTTTCTTCATGAATTTTATTTTAACAAAAATAAAAAAGGAGAGGAACCCTTCTTCGGGCCCCCTCCCCCCTCAAGCTTACTTGGAAGATACCTCTAATACAACTTCTATTGGGGGTTTAGAGCTAAATGTCTGATTTCCACCAGGAGCTTCATCTGCTAACACAATATTTAATAAGGTTAAAAGAGCTATTATAACAATTGCAATTATCTTCTTCATTTTTTAGCTACCTCTCTTCCAAATGCTCTTTTGATTTTTAATATAAAAGATTACATTTGATAATCAAATCATGTAGTCTTTAAAAATCTTTATTTTTAAAGTGTTTGTAGCAGCTAAAAATGTCTATAAAGAGAAAATTAGGATTTAGAGGTTTTTACAGTTATTTCTGATATAATAAATTTAAATTATGTATAAAAAGGTGCCTGTCATTGTCTATATTTTATTTAAATATGGTAACTTTTCTAAGCCATTTTTGAATCTGATTTTAGAAGAAGAGTTACCAGAGGAATGGTATTATTATTTTATTGCTCAAAGGTATAAGTGGATGGGAAGCTGGGAGAAAGGGTTAGCTATAATTGATAGAATTCAAAAGAGGGAAATAAATAATTTAACTCTTTATTTTTTATTATTAGCAGACAAATTGGCTTTTTTAAAATTCCTCAAAGAACCATCAGCAGATATAATCTTTGAGGAACTTAGAAAAGACTTCTTTAAAATCCCTCTTCTTGCAAGAAAGATTATTGCACCTACTCTTTGGGATTATTTTATAACTAAATTCTCTCAAAGAGGGGTTTCAAAGTTAAGATTATGGAGTAAAGATTATATAGAAGATGAGTCCACCTATTTATTTATACTTTTTAATAGGGCAAACGAAGAGGCAAAAAGGGGAAATTTAAAAAGAGCAATCAAAGGGTATTTTCAGGGCATAAAGATAGCAAAAGATATACCTCATCCTACGGGTTTGATTTATTGTTTGAATAATTCAGCTTGGTATTTGAAAGATAAACATCCTTTATTGGCTTTAAAACTTGCAAAAGACGCAGTTTATTATTGGGGATATTTCCGGGAAAACTTGGAGAGTGGTTTTTTTGCTCTTGATACCCTTTTCCATATTCAGAGAAAGTTAAGGCAGAGTGATATTTTTGAGATGGGAGAAGTTATTCTTCATCTTTATGAAAAACTTCCTGAAGGAAAGGGATGGGGGACAAAGGAGCACTATAAGGAACTTAAAGAGTTTTTTGAAAAAAGAAAATTAAATTTGGATTTAGATATCTATGAGAACAATTATGAACTGAGGGATTATTTGAAAAGACTCTTTAAAGATAAAAATTTAAGTGTGCTTTCTGAAGAATTGAAGATTACTAAGACAAATCTTTCAACCCTTCTTAAGGGATGGACCCTAAGGGTAAAAGGTATGACTATAAGGAAGATCTTAGATAAATATATGGGGGTGGATCCTTTTGAGGCTCCCTTTCCCATACTAAATGAGTTTTTAAAGGAAAAAATAAAAAGAGAGTATTTTGAGAAAAATAGAGAAAATTTTATTAAACTCTTCCTTGAAGAAAGGATAATTAACTTTGTCACTACTTATATGAGCCTTATTAATAGGGATTATTTCAAGAGAGATAAGAACTTAGAAAAATTAATAAGAGCTATAAGGGAAGATTTTGATGAATTCTTAAAAAAAGTGGATAAAGATTTGTACCTTATGGATTTTATAAATAAAATTTTTTCATCGGATCCTGTGGTAGAGGCAAGAAAGTGTTTGGCTCTTAAATTCATCAATACTCTTCCTAAAGGTAAAAGAATGAAGTTTATAAATAAATACATTTCTTTAAAGGAGAAAGAAAGAAATATGATAGATGTTTTTGTAAGAAATTATGTAAGGTACGACTTAAAGTGGGAAACAACTCCTGAATCTAAGTGTATTCCAGAAAAATTTTTAAAGTATTACCGTGTAAAAAAGACTCCTTTAATTCTTTCTATCTATTACTTTGATAAAAGACTCCAAAGAAGAAAGTTAATAAATTTACTTGACCAAATGGTGATATAATAATTCTATGAGATACCTAAAGAGTATGATAGTGCTCTTAGAAGAGCTGGAAAAGGAAGAAGAAAGTTTTCATAAGGTGATAGATAAAACTGTTGATGTTATTAGGAATGGAGGAATAATACATATTTTGGGTTATGGACACTATAATGCTATACCTATGGAGTTATTTTTTAAACCTGGAGTTTTATCTTGCATAAATCCTATTTTAGATATTTCCACTTTATATCCTGAGAATATTTATAAGGCTAATTATCTTGAAAAGATTGAAGACTATGGAAAAAACTTGATATCTAACGAGAATATAAAGGAAAGTGATATTCTCTATATAATTTCTTATACTGGAAGGGATTTTATTGCCATTGATGCTTGTCTTGAGGCAAAGAAAAAGGGGATTTTTACTATTGGATTTATTAATAGGGAGAATTCAATAAAACCTTCAAAGCATTCCTCTAAGAAAAATTTAAAGGATCTTGTGGATCTTGCTGTTTTACTTCCTGGTCCTTCCGATGAACTTTTACTGTCTTTAAAGGAAAATAAGGATGTGAGAGTGGGGAATTTGGGAGTTTTACTTCCTCTTTTGGTAATCAATGATATTCTTGTTGAGGTAATTTACAAAATTGAGGAGATAGGTATCATCCCTCCTGTTTTTAGGCTTCCTATCAATGAGAAAAATAAGGAGATTAATAAGAAGTTAATAGACATTTATAAAGAAAAAATTAGGGGGTTTTAAATGGGAGTAAATATTTTGGGAAAAATAATATTAAAGGATAGAATTTTTGAAGATGGAGTTTTGAAGATTGAAAATGGAAAGATAGTTTATATTGGGGAAAAAAAAGAAAGTAAGATAGATAATATAGATTATGACTTTAGTGATTTTTACATCTCTCCTGGTTTTATTGATATTCATATCCATGGAGCTTTTGGAGGAGATTTTTTGGATTGTGAGTATGAAGAGATAGAAAAAATAGCTATTTTTTTAGCATCAAAAGGAGTGGTAGGATTTCTTCCTACCATAGTGACCGCTCCTATAAAGGATATGAGAGAGGCTGTTAAAAAGTTAGAGAAGTACATAAGGAATCAGAAAAATGGTGGGAAGGCTTTGGGGATACACTTAGAAGGTCCTTTTTTGAACTCTAAATATAAAGGAGCCCAACCTGAAGAGTATATTATAAAGCCCGATATTAATATTTTAGAGAAACTATACTCTCCTTATTTGAGAGTTATGACCATTGCTCCTGAGATAGATGATGAATTTAAAGTAATAAAATATCTTAAAGAAAGAAATGTGATTGTTTCTGCAGGTCATACTGATGCCTCCTATGATTTAATGAGAGATGCAGCTTTAAATGGAGTTTCTCATATTACTCATCTTTTTAATGGTATGAGACCTCTTCATCATAGGGAACCTGGAATTGTCGGCTACGCCCTGGTTAATGACCATGTGAGCGTGGAGGTTATTGCTGATGGTTATCATTTGTCTGATGTGATTTTAAAAATGGTAGTTAAATTGAAGCCGAGGTATAAAGTTTTGCTTATTACAGATGCTATAATGGCCACAGGACTTGAAGATGGAGAGTATAGACTTTCAAATCAAAGGGTGATTGTTAAGAATGGAAGGGCAGTTCTTGAGTCTGGTTCTCTTGCGGGAAGTACCCTTACTATGGATAAAGCGATAAGAAATATTATACAGATGGCTGGAGTAAATATTATAGATGCTGTTTATATGGCTTCCTATTCTCCTGCAAGGCTTCTTGGATTGGAGAATAGGAAAGGTAGTATAGAGGTAGGAAAGGATGCTGATATTACTGTTTTTGATGAAGGTTTTAATATAAAAATGACTATGGTGGAGGGGAAGAAGGTCTTCTCCCCCTAAATTTTAATAGATTTCTAAGTCTGCTCTTCCTCCTGCCCCATAGATTTTATTGATTACCTTTTCAAGATTCTCCTTCTTTCTTTCAGAAAGCCAAAGCTCTGCATACTTATTGCCAAAACTTATAAAATCAGAAAATTTTAATCTTCCCTTAACTCTATTTAGGGAGATCTTTAGCATATCTCTTATAAGGGATAAATCTTCAGGTAGATTTACATGAGAGACGGCATTCAAAACCTCTTCATATTTATCCTTTAGTTTTTCCTTATTAGAAAGAAGACTTGTTATTCCCAAGTAATAGTCAGCCCAAAAATCTCCAGTGGATTTTCTTTCTTTGTCTTTTAATATTTCAGTAGCATATCTATATATTTGATCTCCAAGAAACACATGCTTAATGGTTTCTGCTATATCATTTTGCCCTAAAGTTTTTCTTACTTCAAGAACTTCTTTATCTTCTCTTTTCAGTGCAAGCCATTTTTCTTCCCAATTTCCATTACCCTCTGCGATCTCCATGGTGGCAAGGATAAGAGGATCTAAGAAGGAGTATAAACATTCTGCTCCATCATCTCCCCAAGAAGTAAGTAGAAAACCAGGAAGTTTCTCTTTTCTTGCAGGGATCAAGAAGTTAGTAATATTGGTAAGAGCAATGTCAAAGTTAGGATAAAATCTATTCCAATTGGAAAGTCCTGGACATGCAAGCTCTTTTTCTTTTCTCTTTCCAAACATATTTATTTTATTTTGGAAATGGTCTTGAGGAAGGTGAGTATAATCCCAATTTGCTATTACCGTTTCATCCCAAATATTACTTTCTAAAACAATTCTCCATCTTTCTTTTTCCTCTTCTCTTAAATACATACCTGTTAGCATATCTCCCCATACCATAGGGATTTTTCCACTCTCTTTCACCTTATAGATTAAATTTCTGTGATACATCTCAAAAAGCTCTGGTCCCTTGAATATTCCTTCTTTGTCAAGACTTCTTCCTCTTCCAAGTGCCCAGGTTTCATCGCCACCTATATGGACATATTTTGATGGGAAAAAGTTTATTACTTCTTCTAAGAGTTCATAGGTAAATTTTCTTGCCTCATCATTGGATACATCTATACAGCCTTCATCGGGTCTGTGCCATTCACTAAATTTCATAAAATTAGGGAGTACTAATATATTTTCCATATGTCCACAGAGCTCAAGGGAAGGAAATACTTCTATGTTTAACCTTCTTCCATAGTTAATGATTTCTCTTATTTCCTCTTCTGTAAGTCTTCCCCTTAGGGCCCCTATCTCAGGATATTTTTTCCAAGGAAAGAGATCTTCAAAATAAATGGCGAAGTAGTTGTATTTTAGAATAAAAAGCCACTTTAAGATTCTTTTGAATTCTCTTAAGTGAGGAACTCCACCCCTGGCAATATCTAAATGATAGCCACGAAATTTAAAGGAAAATTCTTCTTCTATTATTACCTTAGGAAGCTTGTTGGGATTTTGCATTAGAAGTTGAAGAATAGTAGCATAAGCTATATTTTCGTCTCCCCATATTATTACCTCATCTTCTTTGATTTCTATTCCATTTCCTTTTTTTTCAATTTTTCTTATTCTTAAGCTTCCTTTAGGGATGTGAAATTCTTGAGATAAAAATTCTGGAAAGTTTTCAAAGCCCTTAAACTCAAGCCATTTTCCCATAAATTCTAACCTTTTTGGCTCCGGAACAATAAATATTTTTTCCATAATCTGCCATAGACCCCCTTTAAATAGTAATCTTAGTTTACTATTATAGCATGTTATTTTATTCTTAGCAGTAATTTTTCTCTATCCACATTAGAAGTCTTCAAATTGATTAAATCAGGATTGTTTATTCCTATACCGAGTTCTATGGCTCTTTTTATCTGAGGATGTTCCCACATATTTTTATTCTGAATTTCTTGGGTAGTACCAAGAAGTTTCAATAGGGATAAGCCTGTAATATCACAAGCAATTCTATCAGTGGATGCTATAACCATTCCTAATTCCCTTTCTTCTCCTTTTGCAGGTCCTCCTCTTACAAATACCTTGGAGGCATCAAGTATATTTAGGGAGGGACTAAAGGCAATATTTAATTCTCCAATCATCTCTTTTAGGTATCTTGAACTGTGCATTATTACCCTATCTTGTCTATGTATGAAACCCACGAAGTTTTTTAAGGACATGGTAAAATCTGCTATAGAATGAGTCTTTACTACTGCTACATTTATGATATGATCTACTTCTTTCACAATCTTAGGTATTCTGAAACCTCTATCCCAGTATTTTAATCCCTCAGGTTTTACCCAAATCCATTCCATATTATCCAAAGCATAAACTTCTACTCCTGCTCTTTGGGCTACTTTAAGTATTCCTGTGGCTTCCATATTTTTCAAAGTGTTGGGCCAGGGAATGCCTGATGAGTCTGCAACAATGATCCTTTTTGCTCCTTTTTCTTTTACCATTTCAATTACTTCTGCCAAAACTTCCGGATTTGTAGTCCCTGGATATGGATCATTGGAATTTACATTTGGTTTAATTAAAACAGTGTCTCCTGGTTTTATAAAATTCATTCCTCCACAAAGCTCTATTGCTTTTTTAACTGATTTTCTTATATTCTCCTCCTTAGCAACTCCCACATCCACAATTTGGGGTATCTTTCTCTCTTGATTTATAACTTCAATGCTATTTTGGGCTACATAAATTGGATTATTAGGGATTTTAAATATGGATTCTTGTTTTAAGTTTTCTTGTTTTGACAGGCTCTGGGAAAGTAAAAAAAGAGTACCTAAACCTATAGTGAGGTATTTCTTTCTATTTTCCATAAAAAATTTATCCCCCCTCTTTTACTTTTTTTAATAAGAACTCTGCAAATTCCTCATAAGGTTTTATATCTTTGCTGTTTATAGAGATTCCAATCTGTAAATTTTTCCCATGTATTATGAGAAAGGTAGGTCTCCAGAGAAGATATATGAGAAGAGAGATAAAGGAAAGGAGATAAAGTCTTCCCATAAGGAAGGCAAGGAAAAGAAAAGAGAAGATTTTATCGCCCTTTTGGGTGATTTCTATACCCTCTATTTCTCTAAGAAGAAGGTAAGTTTTTCTTTCCTCAAAAAAGACTTTTCTTTTCTCTACAAGGACGTCTCCTTCTATTTCTAAGGTGCTTTCTCCTATGAGAAGGTCCGATGGGAGAGATAACCAAACTGTTGCAGGTCTTCCTATAACTTTCATTTTTATACCCCCTACTTGGAAATTTAATAAAAAAGGAGGAGAAGTTTTTAATACTCCTCCTCCCTTATTATATCAATTTTAAATTAAGGCTTAATTTTAGCTATTAAGTTCTCTCAGTAGGTTTTCTACTATTTCTGGTGTGATTTTTCCTTGACCAAAGTGAATAAGGCTTCGAAGAGGCATGTATTTCATCATCTCTGCAAAGTTCATGATTGCTTCTTCCGATGAAAAGGCAGGAAAGGCACTTGCAAACTGCTGTAGTATATCCTTAAACTTCTCCCATGCTATAGGGTCCCTCATAATATCCCCAATAGTAGAATTAATATGGTAAGTTTTCTTTATCTTTGTGGTAGACTTAACAAATACTTTATCCCTTAGCACAATATCCCTTGATGACTTCCCAATTAATATCTCAAAATCTCCATCCTCCACATACCAATCCTTTATGTCTATGTTATAGAAGGCAAAAGCCCTCTTATCAAGATAAAACACTACTTCCTTTTCTTCTCCTGGCTCAAGCTCTACCTTCTCAAATCCCTTTAGCTCCTTCTCAGGCCTTATATAGCTACTTTCCACATCCCTCACATATAACTGCACTACTTCTTTACCTTTTACCTTCCCCGTATTCTTTACCTTCACACTTACCTTAAGTACTTCATCATCTCTCATCTCTTTCTTGTCAAGCTTTAAGTCTGAATACTCAAAGGTAGTATAGGAAAGACCATATCCAAAGGGAAACAATACTTCCATCTCCTTCTTATCATAATACCTAT
>NZ_JBMFQK010000016.1:0-22093 GCF_049968615.1 Dictyoglomus sp.
TTGGGAACATCTAACTGAAGATATTATAAAAAAGATAGCTAATGATTTAGGAATGGGTCTTGATGATATAACCAGAGAAAGTTTAAGAGTTTTCTTGCAAGAGAAAAGAAGGAAGATAAAAATGGATAGATATTTTAGAAATTCTTGATAGATATAAAGTTTCTTCCTCTAAGGAGTTGGAGGAAAAAATTTCTGAAGGAGAAATAATCTATACCCAGAGTCAAGAACCAAAGACCTTTATAAGGGAGACGAGCCTGAGTTATTTCTCAGCTTCTAACCCTAAGACAAGTCTAACAGTTGTTTCAACTTTTTATGTATTGCGGTTCCAGTGAGTTTATCTTCTCTATAAGTCTCTCTTTCGAGATCGTAAGAATCTGTTCACACTTCACTATTCATTTACAGCCGTATATAAGAGACATGTTTGGAACTAAAGAAGGCATGCTTCCTGTTACTGAAAATATTTCAAAAAGGACTCTTGCTCTTCCTTTTCATAATAATTTGAAAGAGGAAGAGGTAGATGAAGTAGTTTCTACACTCAAGAAGGTAGTAGAAAAGGTTAAAAGTTAGAGCTTATAGGGAAAAGTTGTGTTATAATTCTATTTGGCGAGTATAATTTTATTAATCTTGGAGGAAAGATAAGTATTCTAAAAGAAGTTTCAGAAGAGGAATTAAAGAGAGCTTTATTAAATGAATATAGATGTAGACTTCTTAATATCTTTTGCTCCTTTCAGGGCTACAGTAAAATGATATAATGTGAATAGAAAGGACATAAGGAGGAAAGTTAGTTGGCAAAGCTAAGTGACAGAGTAGATAGGCTTGAGAGTTTGCTTGGGCAGTTTATTGTAAACACTGATGTAGCTTTGAGAAGATTGGAAACATCCTTGGAAGTTTTCAAAGATGAGATGAAGGTTTTTAAGGAGGAGATGATAGCATTTAGGAATGAAGTAAATGAGGACAGAAAAAGAATAAACAAGATGTGGGGAGAACTTGCTAATAAAATGGGGACATTAGTGGAAGATATTGTAGCACCAAACATTCCAGGGATTGCAAAAAGATATTTTGGGGTTGAGGAATTAGATTATTTTGCTGTAAGGGTTAGGAAAAGAAATGTAAAAGATAGGAGTAAGATAAGGGAGTTTGATGTTATAGCGGTATGGGATGATAAGGTAATAATAAATGAGACTAAGTCAATACCAAGAATAGAATATATAAATGAATTTATAGAAGTTTTGAAGGAGATAGGCGATTATTTTCCAGAGTATAAGGATAAGGAAATTATCCCTATTTTTTCCTCCTTATACCTTTCTGATGAAATAGTTAAATACTTAACAAAGAGAAAGATATACGCCATGGCAATGAAAGATGATACCATGGACCTTCTTAATTTTGAAAAGATTAAAAGGTAAATTTAGAGATATGGAATTAGAAAAAAATGTATATAAAAAGTCGTATTGAAAGAATCTATAGAGAGATTACTGAATTAAAAAAGATATTGATCTTAGAAGGTGTTATAGATAAAGAAAAAAGCGAGGTTGCATGGAGAAATTTGTTAATCCTTTCTAAGGAAATTTCAGCAAGATGGGAAGGTTTTTCTGCAGTTGAAGAAATAAGGAATCAAAGAGAAAAATGAGGTTTCTTACTCTTGATAGTTCAATTATAATAGCTGCTCTAAGAGAACAGGAAGAAAAACATGATATATGTTTGGGAGTTTTAGAAAAGGTAAAAAATGGTGAGTATATTGCTATAGAGCCATACATAGTACTTGTTGAAGTTACGGCTGCAATTAGAAGAAGAACCGGGTCAAAAAAAACTTGCTGAAAAGGTCAGATTCTATCTAAAGGATATTGATTCAATACATTTTTTAGAGCTTGAGTCTTACAGAGCAGAAGAGGCTTCTAAGGTTGCAGAGGAACTCAGTGTAAGAGGAATGGATGCAATTGTTATTCAAATTGCTAAAGAATTTAACTCTGTTCTTCTAACTCTTGATAATGAGATGGCAGAAAAGGCTAAAGACTTTGTTTATATCGGTAAAATAGAAGAATTTTTATAAATTTTATCTCGGATTTGCATTCAACCCTATAGATTATCAGCAAGAGACAACTCCAAACTATAAAGTGGTTCTATAATAGCAGATTTTTCCTCTCGGAGTGAAATGATTTTTTATTTATGACTTTTAAAGATTTGGTGTATTCTGAGGTCTTAAAAGAAGTTTGAAGTTTACTAAGGATGATGAAGAAAAGGCAAAATCTGTTAAAGTATCTAAAGAAGAGATAAGAGATTTGCTTACTCCTATTTGATGAAGATTTTGATAAATTAGAAGGAATTAAAATAGTTGTTCCCTAAAAACTTATTAAAAAAATTATTTAGTATGGATTCTAATAAGACTTTTTGAAAAAAAGAATAATAGGAAAAACTTTCAATTTTTATGAAAAGGCAAGAAAAACGAAATAGTTTCTTAGTTAATAAAGAAGATACATGTCATGGCTATGATGGATGATAATGGGTTTATTCTTCTGTTGAAAATATGCTAAAATTAAAAGAGGTGCTTTTTTAGGAGGTTTTTTATGAAAAGGCTGGGAATTATTTTAATTGTTGCTTTATTTCTTTTCTCAAATATTTTTGCGCAGACTGGTGAAGGAACGGTCTCAGGAGTAGAAGGGATATACTTTGGAAAAGTTATAGAGCCAGATAAATATGTGCTTGGAGTAGGAGATATAGTAAGAATTTATATAATTCTGGAGACAGGAGATCCTATTTCTTTTAACGTGACAGTCTCTCCTACAGGGTCTATTAATCTGCCCATGGTTAGAGCGATAAAGGTTTCTGGTTTAACTCTTACCGAAGCTACAAGAGAGATTTCAAAGCAACTTTTAAAACTCTATCCAAGAAGTGTGATATCTACAGATCTTGTTTATACTCGAAAATTTAAAATATACGTTTTAGGTGAAGTACAAAATGCAGGAACTCATCTTGTTTCTGCTATAAGTACTTTAGATGATGTTATCAAACTTGCGGGATTAAAATCCTCTGCATCTTTAAGAAATATTCAAATAAGAAGAGAAGATAAAGTTATAACAGTTGATTATTTTAGATTTTTGAAGTATGGAGATGTTAATCAAAATCCTTATATAGAAGAGGGAGATCTTATATATGTACCTCTTATGGGGAAAAGCGTGAAGGTGCTTGGACAAGTGAAAAATCCCGGAATATATGAGATAAAGGATGGAGAAAAATTAAAAGACGTACTTGATATGGCAGGAGGACTTACAGCGAAAGCAGATCTTTTAGGTGGATATATAGAAAGACAAAGTGATGGAAAAAAACAAGTGATAAGTATAGACCTTTTTAATTTGATGTATGGAAAAGATAATAGAGAGAATATAGTTCTTAAAGATGGAGATTCTATAGTTATACCTTTAAAAGTTGATAAAGTTTACGTAATAGGATATGTAGCTAAGCCTCAGGTTTTTACTATTGTATCTGGAGAATCTAAAAGTGAGGTTGGAGGACAGCCTACTTTAGGAGAAAGTGAAATAAAAGAGGGGGCAAAGATAAGTGAGCTTATCCAAAAGGCTGGAGGAGTGCTTCCTAATGGAAGTAGGAGAAGGATTCAAGTTATAAGGGATGGACAGATAATAAAAGAGGTAGATCTATTTAGAGTGCTTGTAAAGGGGGATGCCGAAGAAGAAAAGGTCAAATTGGTTCCTGGAGATATAGTGTATGTGCCTTTGGTGGAGAAGACTGTTAAGATTCTTGGTGAAATAAAAGATCCTGGAATATATGAAATTAAGCCCGGAGAGAAGATAAAGGATATCATAGATATGGCTGGAGGGTTTACTGTGAGAGCATCCCTTAAAGATGTAACTGTTGAAAGATATATTACTGAGAAACAGCAGATTATTAAACTTGATTTGACAAAGCTTTATAAAGATGGAGATGAAAGTGTAAATATATCTCTTGAAGATGGAGACATAATAAATATACCTATCAGAAGTGAATAGGTTATTAGGGAAGTGGAGGGAATAATGAGAAAAAAACTTTTCTCAGTCTTTCTTCTGATTTTTATTTTTGCTTTGACCTTTGCTCAAGAAGGGGTTTATTTCGGAAAAATTATTGATCCTGACAAGTATATATTAGGACCTGGAGATAAGTTGAGAGTTTTTATTATAAGAGAGACAAATCAGACTGATAGCTTTGATGTTTTGGTTTCTCCTACAGGTTACGTAGTACTTCCTTTAGCAGGAAGTGTAAAGGTTTTAAATATGACTCTATCTGAAGCAGGAAAAGAAATATCAAAACAACTTTTAAAATTTTATCCACGAAGTAATGTTATTGTGGACCTTGCATATCCAAGAAATATGAAGATTTCTATTACTGGTGAGGTAACAAATCCAGGAATATATAGTGTTTCTGCTATAAGTACTTTAGATGATGTTATCAAACTTGCGGGATTAAAATCCTCTGCATCTTTAAGAAATATTCAAATAAGAAGAGAAGATAAAGTTATAACAGTTGATTATTTTAGATTTTTGAAGTATGGAGATGTTAATCAAAATCCTTATATAGAAGAGGGAGATCTTATATATGTACCTCTTATGGGGAAAAGCGTGAAGGTGCTTGGACAAGTGAAAAATCCCGGAATATATGAGATAAAGGATGGAGAAAAATTAAAAGACGTACTTGATATGGCAGGAGGACTTACAGCACAGGGATCTTTTTTTGGAGCTACTTTAGATAGAATAGATGGCACAAGAATTGAACTTAACTTATATGATTTATATTATGGAGATGAAAATAAAAAAGAAAGTGCTAATATTGCCTTGCAATCTGGAGATACTATCACTGTATTTCCCGAGATAAAGAGGGTTTATGTGCTTGGATTTGTGAAAAATCCTGGTCCTATACAGCTTGTTGAGGGGGTTAAGGTTACTCCTGAAGGGATTGAAGTTACCGGACAGGCGTCTATGGGAGCAAAGATAAGTGAGCTTATACAAAAGGCTGGAGGAATACTCCCTAATGGGAGTTTAAGGAATATAGAATTGAGGATAAAAGGTGATCCTAATAACAAGATTATTGTAGATCTATATAGAATACTTGTTTTGGGAGAAGAATTAGAGGAAGAGATAAAAGTGAATCCTGGAGATGTAATATATGTACCACCTATTTTAAGGTCTGTAAAAGTATTGGGGCAGGTAAAGATTCCTGGTATTTATGAGTTAAATCCAGGAGATAGAATAAGAGATATTCTTCTTAAGGCAGGTGGAATTACTGAAAAAGCTTCTCGTGAAAGTGGAGAGCTGGAGAGGATAGAAAATGGTAAAAAAGTGGTTTATAAATTTAATGTGACAAATGCTATACAGGGAATTGAAAAGGATAATTTGGAACTAAAGGATGGAGATACCATCTACATAGGTGAATTAAGAAGGTTGGTATATGTCCTTGGACAGGTGAATAATCCTGCTGCTTATGAATATAGGGAAGGAAGAAAGCTTACTGAATATATTAGTATGGCAGGAGGTCTTAAAGATAGGGCGGATCTTTCTAGGGTTGCTGTAGTGAGAGAGGTAGATGGTGAGACAAAGGTTATACCCATAAACATGAATGAGATAATAAATAGGGGAAGGAGCAATCTTGATATTGAAATAAAAGAGAACGATATTATTTTTGTTCCTGAGGTATTTGTAAAGGGATGGCAGGATATTGTAAATATATTAAGTGGAATATTCTATGTTTATTCCCTACTTAAGCCCATCGTAGGGTGGTAAATTTCACAGGGAGGTGAGAGGGTTATGATTTATTCTTTTAGAAGAGGTGAGCCACAAAAGGGTTGGGTTGTAGTGGTACATGGACTTGGAGAGCATATTGGAAGGTATGAGAAGTTAATAAATGATCTTGGGGAAAGGGGTTATGGAGTTATAGGATTTGATCACCCAGGACATGGGAGAAGCGATGGTAAAAGAGGGGATACAACCATTGAGGAAATTATCTCAGTGATTGATAATTTAACTTCTGATATTGATAAGTTTCATCTTTTTGGACATAGTCTTGGAGGACTCATTGCCACAAGATATGCTGAGGAAAGACAAGAAAAAATAAAGTCTCTTGTTATTTCTGCTCCTGCTTTGGGTGTTGAAGTAGATCCCTTGACAAATTTTATTGCAAAAACTTTTGGAAAAATTCTTCCCAGGGTGACCATAAATAATAAATTAGATCCTGAATATTTATCTAGGAATAAAAAGGTGATTGAAAAATGTATGAATGATCCTCTAATGCATAACAAAATTTCCTTTAGGTTAGGACTCTCTATGATGGAAAATATTAAAAAAGCTCATGAAAAGGCTCCATACCTTAAAGTACCAGTGCTTATACTAGTTCCTACTGAGGACAGATATGTGGATCCCAATGGTGCTCGGGAATTTTTTAAGAAGCTAACTTATGAAGATAGAAAAATTGTAGAGTTTCCTGGTGGATATCATGAGCTTTTTGAAGATGAAGAATATAAAGATGAATTTTATAAAAATATTTACGATTGGATAGAAAGACATAGTTAAAGATCAAAACTGGTCTGATCTTTTTTGATGATATAAATTTTGACGGGCTTTATAAGTTCTTCAGAGTCATAAGAAGGATTATTTACTTTCTTTGATACAGGATATGCCTCCATCTCCTCTGCTGGATATGGGGCAAGGAGAGATTGGAGTTTTTTAATGTCACTTTCTTCTTTATTTACCCATATCTCCTCGTATTCCCTTCTTAAAATAACGGGCATACGATTATGAATTTCTTTAACCAAATCATTAGGCTCAGTAGTTATTATGGTGAAAGTCTTTATTAATTTTCCGTCTGGGCTTTTCCATATGTCATAAAGTCCTGCAAAGGCAAAGAGTGATGAATTTTTCATTTTTATATAATACGGAATTTTTTCCTTTTCCATTTTCTTCCATTCATAAAATCCATCGGCAGGAATCAAACATCTTCTTCTTAAAAAGGACTCTTTAAAGGCGGGTTTTTTAAGAAGACTTTCTGCCCTGGCATTTATCAGACTATTTCCAATTTTAGGATCCTCTGCCCAGTGGGGAATAAGTCCCCATATCATCTCTTCTACTTTATTAGGACTTTCCTGAAAAACAATAGGTACCGGTTGATTAGGAGATATGTTGTATCTTTTTCTTAGGTTTATTTCTCCAATTATTTGGGCATTAAATCTTGTAGGAATTTTTTCTATTTGAATAAGAGTAAATCTTCCACACATTTTTACTTATATCCTCTTCTTTATTACAGATAAATTCGAGTATTCCAATGACATTAATAATTATAGCATATAAAAGAAAAAAAGCCTCCCCTTTTTATTGGGGAGGCTTTTCAAAAATTTTATTAATATTTTAGAGAGAGGCTAAATATGTGTTGATTTGACATATCTTTTGTATAAAGGAAAGCATAATTAAATTCTATATTTTTTGTATTTAATCCAACTCCAAAACTTAAAGTATTTTTCTCTCCATTGTACCCCGTTCTAATAATTACTGGAGTTTTGGGTATTTGGGTTTCTAAGCCAAAATGAAGTCTCTGATAGAAATATATTTTGTCGTAGAAACTAAAATCAAAGGCAATATTTAAAGGAAATTCTCCTAAGAATAGCTTATAGTTAACGCCTAACACAAGATCTTGTCTTCCTGGAGTCTCTATGAGGCCTGTGGTCCATTTAATGTAACTTATAGGGTTGTACCATACTGCTCCAAGCCTTAGAACTGGAGTTATCTCATAGATTGCTCCTATATCTATTCCTAAACCATTTGCCTCTTCGGTATCTAGTTTGGCTACGTATAACTTTAGAGATGTCCCAAGACTTAATTTATTATTAAGTTTTTTGGCTAAGGAAATTTGGGCTATTCCTTCATAATATGGAAATAACAATTCATCAGGATTGGTTACCCCTACAGCTTGGAGTCCTGCTCCTAAGCTAAAAATTCCAAGATTAATTGCTCCCCCTATAAATTCTACCCTTGTAAAGCTTTGAGGAATTTGTAAATGGGTAAAGCCAAGGGTTACTTCATCTATATAAGTTAACCCTGCAGGATTATAAGTTAGTCCAGAAAATCCTTCTGATATGGCTGTAAAAGCCTCTCCCATTCCTCCCGATTTAGCATCAAGGATCAAGGGGGAGAAGACTCCCCCAGTATCACTGGCAAAGGTTAGAGAGATAAGAAATGTTATTGTTAAAAAGGATATTAAAATCTTTTTCATTTTATTCTCCTCCTATCACTTCAAAATTCCTATGAATCTATTTATTCTTGCTTCGCCTTGAGAGGATGTTGCTACAAGCTGGAATACATAAAGCCCATTTTTCAGAATTTCGCCCTTTAGATTGACTCCTTCCCATACTATACTGTATTCTCCTGCTGGAAGATATCCAAGATCCCTTTCATAGAGTTTTACTCCAGCAAGGCTGTATACTATGAATTTTACATGGGCATCTTGGGTTAAAGTAAACATAATTTGTGCAAATTCTTTGTTAGGATTAAAGGCTTTTGAGAATTTAGTCACATCTATGAAAGATAATGGAACCCCATAGGGAATTGTGGTGTAATATGTTTTTGTAATGCTGTTATTTAGTTCATCTTTTGCAAAGACTTCCACCATGTATCTTCCTGGATTGACTTTTCCATTTTCGTCCTTTCCATCCCAGGTAAGTTCATATGTACCATTGTCAACTTTTGTATTATCTGCAAGAGTCTTCACAAGATCTTTCTTTTGATTATTCAAAGTGCTGTAGATTTTTACTGTGAGATATGAATAGCCTATATTGTCTTTTACTGTTAACTTAATACTACAATTTTCATTGTTGTTAGGGTTGAAGCTTTGGGTTACTGTAGTGGTAATTTCTGGAGATGAAAATAGTGCATATCTTACTCTGCTTAAAACCTCTCCACTTATATTGGGAGATAGTCCTTCAAGCCCAAAGGCAAAATATACTACTCCATAGTGTTTTGTAGGATCTGCATAGAATATTCCAGCTGTCCCAGAGGATGCAATCTCTTTATTTATAATTATGGATTTTTGCTCTTTTATCTTTTCGGGAAGCTTAATATTTGGAGTTATGGGGGAAATTCCAGATGGAGTATATACTAAGATTGCTCTTGCTCCCTCTAAGGGATCTATTTCGTCAGGATATCCTTGGTTTTGAGCAGAATCCTCGGTATTTAACGAGAGGGACAAACTCTCAAATTCACTTCCGTTTGCACCTTTTATGGAATAGATTCCTACATCATCCTGTACAAACTCAGCTCTTAAGTAAGTGTTATAGAAAGTACTACTTATATACCCTGCTGAATATCCCCAGCCTAAATCCTGGCTTGAGATGAAGAGTTTTCCACCATTATCAAGATAATTCATGATCTCATTTTGAACTGATGGATCATAGATTGCTCCCCAATCTCCGCCCCAAATCACCCAATCAAAATTGCTCATAAAAGAAGCAGGTGGAACTGCATTATCATAAAATACATCCACGATAAAGTAAGATACATTTATATCTTGTAGAGCTTTTTCAAAGTACGGGGCTATTCCAAACTCTCCACCATCATCGGAGACAAGAAGAGCTTCAAAGGTATTTGGTGTGGTAAAAGATATGGTAGTCCATGGAGATACACCACTTGCATTTTCTGCTCTAACCCTTGCAAAGTAAGTTTTGCCAGGTTCAAGGAATTCCTCAAGGGTAGGTCTATATTCGTTCTTTTCTGTGCTTACATTTATTATGATACTATTGAAGTTGCTATCTGTTGCAACCTGCAAAGTGTAATTCACTGCGTAAGGTATAGGCTCCCATTTGAAGAGAGGTCTTATAGTGAGAGGGTTTTCTCCTGTCCATGCCAAATGCTTTACAAAGGATGTGGTTTGTGGTGCACTGAGAGATTTTACATAAATATCACATATAATATTTTCTCCTGAGGCGGTTATATTCTTGACTGCGACTCCTGTTGGAATTTCTCCATAAGCATTGCTATTGGGAGTGCTATTTTCATCAAAGGTTGTATTATTAGTACTTCCCGGATATGGATCTTTCTCATCTCCACTATTTCTTCTTTTTTCTAAATCCCATTTTCCATCGGCTTGCTCTAATGCTACCAAATAGTGCCTTGATGGATCAAGTCCTGGATACCATTCATTATCGTTTTGAAAGTTTCTCATATTTTCATCTACATGATAAATAAGCAAGCCAAAACCTCTTAAATACTTATCAAATCCAATGGGTTGTCTATTTTCAATTAAAAAATATTGAGGACCTTCTGCCCCATCGGTCCAAAGTTTATATACTACAGGATTTGTTTCTACCGGTGGAATATTTACATTAGTTAGATCATTGGTAGGAACAGTTGGGGTTATCCATCCAAGTTGAATCTTACTCCAAGCATCAAAATGAGATGGTCCTCCTCCTATGGAATATCCACCTGGACCTTGAGGCCCATTCCAAGATCCTGCTGCCATTAAGCTCCACCTACCAAGCCCCAAAGATGAATAGTCTCTATCATAAAGATCTGGAAGGTGTCCAAAAGAATGTCCCATCTCATGCACAAATACACCTACAGTTTGAGGCATTATTACAGGATTTCCTTGAGTATCATAATCTTCCATATATTCTGGTTCAATGGAATATCTTATAGGCACATTTTTTCCACCAATATTAACATATACTGTAGAGGCATGGGACCAAATATCATTTACATCTCCTGTCCACTCGGCACCTTGTCCACTATGAATTACAAAAACTACATCATAATTTCTTAGATCATATCCAATATCTACTGCATGCTGTAGTACTTCTTTTACTAATACAAATACCCCTCCATTAAATCCATTATTACCATCGTTTATATAGTAGGAGTAGGTATTTTGGGCAGTATACCAGGGAAGTACTGTTGCAGTTATATCAAATTGTCCATAGGAATTTTCTAAATAAAATTCTCTTACACTACCTACGTTGTATGGGTTTATATTGCTCCAATCTGCCTTTACACTATTAAAAAGTATGTCAAAATAGTTTGAAGGTATAATATCTTCGGGCTGTCTTGGTTTATCGGTAAATTCTACAGGTATTACAATTGCTTTACCTATACCTTGGGCTTTTTCAATAGTTCCATAGATTTTTGTTCCTTGGGGTATATTTTGAGGAGTAATTTCAGGGAGTTTTGGAAGTTTTACCTTTTTTTCAATAAGCTTTTCGTGGGGTGGCATTATATGTACTTTAGTTAATGGGAAGACTTGGGCAAAAGAAATGTTTATTATAAGGACTAAAAGGATAAAAAGACTAAGGGTTAGTACAAGTTTTTTAGACATATTTCCCTCCCTCTATAATTTGTTTTATTTTACCTAATATTATACAATAAAAAATAATAAAGATGTATTTTGATGAGGGGTAATTATGGATATATTAAAATATTTTTTGATTTTGCTTTTAATTTTAATCCTCTTTCAAGTTACCTTTGCTAATATGGTGCCGGTGGTGGAAAATAGAAGCAAAGTAATTGCGAGGGTTAGGGCTGTTTTTCTTAAAGACTTTCCTTTTTCTGAGATTGTGCTGGAAATTTTAAAAAGCGAAAATGTGGAAGGATTTAAAAATTTTGCAGAAGTTGGAGATATAATTCTTGTTTATCCAATATCATTAAAACCCAATATAAGTAGTGCTGGTGACTTTGAGCGAAGGATTCTTTACACTTGTTATTTTTTAAAACCAGGGGATATGGTAAGGGCAGAGATTGAGTTTATAGGAGACGAAGTAATGAGAGGATGGGTTGTAAGAGATGTGGAGAGGATTGTAGAGGTAAGGGAAGATTTGTTGAAAGATGTGATTTATAGCTTTTTAAAGGCAAAAGGAGTAATAAAGGAAGGGGAAGGATTGGAGTATAAAGTTGTTAAAGATGGAAAATTTTACAAAGTTAAGGCAAAGGTAGAGGAAAAAGAGATTAATATAATTCTTGATGAAAATTTAGTTATTTTGAACTATTTTTAGCTTTTTCATATAAAAATACCAAATCTCCCTCTTTTACCCCCAAGTTTTCTGCTACTACTTCACATTTTGCCTTGAGAAGGAAAAAGATGTTATATCCTCTTCCTTCTAAGCTTTCATAATTTGCCTGTCCTTTTGATATGATAAGTTTGGCACTATTAAATGTTTTCTGATACTCTTCTCCTCCAAGCTCTGGAGGTTTTCCTACAGAACCAGAACCTGTGGTTATAATTTTAGCGCATTTATTCAATCCTACTTCAATAGCGTCCTCCATAAGGGCATCATTTATTACAGGATTTTCGTTTACCACTGCTATAACTTCCTTTTCCTTAGATAGTTCTTCAATTAGGATCTTATCAAATACAATCTCTCCTGCATTATCTAAAAGGTAGAGTATTTCGTTGGTCTTTGAAAGTTCATTTTTGAAATAGAAATAATGATCTATGGCAAGAGGAATATTTATAATCTCTTTTATGTATTCCCCAAGATTTAATTTTGATATGTTCAAAATTCCCAAATCAATTACATTTCCTGCTATTGCTACTTTTATTGCTGTATAAAGAGGGTCTTCTGAACTTAGTACTATGTTCCTTAGAGCTTCATAAAGTTTTAATCCCTGCTGATTGTAATATTTCTTTTCCTCAAAATAGGGATCTTCCACTCCAGAAAGTTCGTATATCTTTTTAAAAATAAAATAAGTGTTGTAGGATGGTGTATCTTCAGGAGAAAGTTTCTCAAGATCCTTTGCTATTTCTTTAATAATCTCTATTTTTTTCTCATTTGGTATATTTATTCTTTTTAGAGCTGATTCTGCTTGTCTGAAAAAGCAAGTATAACATTCCCATCGCGTCTTCATAGTAAGATAATTTCTACCTTAAAACTCTTTAAAAGTCAATTAATATAATTTTAAAGTTAATTTAGGGTTTTTCTGATATGGTAAAATAGTTTCAAGGATTCTTTAAAGAGGTCATTGAAATCTTCAAAATTTCTTATGATAGATTGAGTTTCTCTTATGTTCCCATGCACCGAAGAGTTTCTTACTCTTTCAAGATTATCAAAAATTTCTCTCATCCAATCTTCGGGGAGCACTTTTATATAAACCTCTTTTACCTTTTGTCTCCTATTTTCTATCTTTGTTAAGTCTCCATATCCTGCTTTCTTTAAGATTATAATTGTTAAAGCTTCATATAAGAGTATAAGACTCTTTAGATATTGCTTTTTCTCAAAGAAAAATTCCGCTCTTTTAGTCATACGGTCTTCTAAGTATTCCTCTGAATAAAGAGGGGTCAGATCTTTTATTAAGCTTTCTGCACATATTTTTTTGTATTCTTTCTCTACTTTTTTTAAGCTTTCTATTACCTCTTTCAGCTCTTTTCTTGGTCTCAAATTCATTTCAATCATGAAATATAAATTTTCCTTTCCATGTATACCTAAATTTTTTAAGAGTTCTGAAAAGTAGCCAGAATTTCTATAGAGTTCAAAGGCTGTAGAAATTTGGAAAAGTTCATTTATGTGATCAATTTCTAAAACGGGTGCCTCATTATTTTCACTCATCTCAAGGGCTCCATAATATATTTTTAACTCTTTTATACTTTTGAAATTTTTAACGTACATAAGGGAAAAACTCAAAATTAGAGGCAAATATCTATAACCGTGAGTTATGTCAAGGATTATTTTTAAATCTTCATCGGGTAGATTTTTTAGCAAGAATTCTGAGAAAAACTCGTAATTAAAAGGATCAATTAAAATAAGTTTTATGCCAGGAATCTCTGAAGATAGAGCATCCTCCCAAGTTTTTAGAAGATTTTCAGCTATTCCTGTGATTTCTGCCTCATATACTTCGTAAGAGAGATGATAAAAGTTGTTTCTTTTTGATTCCTCTAAAGCATAGATTATTTCAGACCAAGAAGATTTTGTAGTGCCAAATATGTACCAGTGATCAATCTTTTCCTTGTGAGAGACATATTTCCAAAGGGCAGATCCAAAAAAGCCAGTCTCAAAAATCTCTCCTGTTCTAAACCTATATTTAGTTTTTACATAGCCTTTTAATATATTTTCTGATGTTCTTCCTTTTCCAATTAACGATATTAAAATGTTTTTCATTTTTTATGTTCCAAAAAATATTTGATATAATTTTCTATTTTGTCTTTTTTAGTCTCATCAAGAATCTCATTAAACCTGTATGATATAGAGAAATTTTGAGGATTTTGATCAATAAATTCACAGATTAATCCTGCATGAGCATTGAAGTTTCGCTCATAGTTAGGAGATCTTCCTGTCTTTTTAATCTCTCCTTTTTTTAAATTCTGCTCAAAGTCATTTATCTCTCTTGAAAGTATAATACTTGCAGAGTTTTCTTCAAATAGCTTTTTAATTACCTTCTCATTGAAGTTTTTTAAAGTGCTAAGAGGGACCCATTTTCTATTTTCTTCATATGTTATTTGGTTTTCATAATCTTTATATATCTCATAAAAGGTATTTAAAAGATGCACGTAAATCCATAAATTTCCCAAAGGATAATTCATTTTAAATTTTACCTTTTTTTGATTTTCATTCTCATAGGAGAATTCTTTAACAAGCTCTTTTAATCTTTTAAGGGAAAGTTTTTCATGGGAAAGAGAAATAAGATCTTTTATCTCACTCCATGGAATAAAGGTAAGATAGGCGAGGGCAAATCCCCTTTTTATTGCTGTAATACAACTATTTACATGGCTTATTATATTTTTTGTAAAATTAAACTCCTTAAAATAATCTAATTTTTCAGCTTCAAAGTTAAAAGGTAATCCCTTTTTAGTGAAAAAATCAAAAAAGAAGGGTGCCGATGCTTTTTCTAATGAGATTTCTCCCTCCTCGAAATTTGGCTTTTTGGGAGTAAGATATACATAAAAATATTCTAATTTATCTAATTTATTTGCTTTATTGTAGTATCTTGCTTTTTGGGCTACAATAAACCTTCTAAAGGCATCTACTGCAGTAAGAACTAAAAAGTTTATTCCTCGTGAGACATCTAAAATTACTTCTTCTGCTTTATCATCGGTGTTTTCATTTAAGGTTAGGAATATGAAATCAGCAATAATAGTGTTGTCTATATCATAGTATTTGTTTTCATAAAAGCCTTTCATGGGAATTTCTTGGGTTATAATTTTGTCTTCATTAACTCCTAAGCTTATTAATTTTTTTCTTAGCTCTATCTCTTCTTTAATATCTATGGTTTCAGGCTTTATAAGAATTACTTTAATATCTTCTTCATTAGATAAATAATAGGAACATAATGCCTCTATGGTAGATTTTCCTTTGTATATTTTGCCCCCAATGTGATATGGTATCTCTTTACTATCTTTGGGAACAAAACTGCATAGAATTTTAGTCATTTCTTATAATATAAACTCCTCCTAAGGGGAAAAGTTTTTCTTCTATTTGTACTGCCCATCTAGTGGAAGGATAAATTTGGGGATCAACATTTCTTCTAATAATACCTAAGTTTTTTAATTGTTCTGTTTTTATGAAATATCCAAGGGAATTATAGTAATAGGTTTTTCCAAATCCAATGGGTAGATATATTACTTCTTTATTCTTTTGTTCCTGTTCTTTTAATTTTTGCTGAACTTTATTATAGTGTTCTATAAGGTCATTTATAGTATTCTTAGCCTCTTCGTTATTTGAATATTTTTTGGAGGAAAGTTCACTTAATAACTCTTGTTCCTTTTTAGAAAGTTTAAGAGAGTAGTTTTTTAGAGCACTCCAAAGCTTTTCCTCTGGTTCTTTTTCAAAAAAGTCTTTCCATTCTGTAGGAATGTTTGATATCATATCTTTCTTTATAATTATTTCGGTATCAAATTTTTTACCATTAGGTATGGCAATTACATATTGGGAAAGCTTTTGATGAGGAATTCTTCTAATAACATATACGTTGAGCTCACTTAAAGGGACTAAACTACTGTCTCTCACTATTATGTATTTCATTATATCTGTGTGTATATCTTTTTCATTTGTTCTAAGTATATCTTCTCCTATGTAAGGTTTATTTTTTTTTGGTATTTCTGATTTAATTCTTTCTGCTGTTTTTTCTAAAAAGGCGTTTTGTTTTGATTTATCTTTTTCAAGAGCATAGAAAAGAAGAGCATTTCTTATTACTCCCTTTAGGGTGCTTCCTGGAATATAAGCATTCTCTCCTGTAAGAATGGGCATGTAAATATTTCTTGATGGCTGTCTTGAAGATTCATTATTTCTCTCTATTTTACTTTTTATCTCTAAAGAATATTTGGTTACCTCATCGATGGGGATTTTATATTTGTTAAGCAGATCTTTTATATTTTCCCTTTGGTTTGTAATCATAGATGATAATTCATTAACAAAATTTTTTAGATTTTTATCTTTAAACATATTTAGGAGTTTTTCTTTATCTATGATTTTTAGTCTATTATCTTCTATTACACATTCACTTACGTTTGATATAACTTCTCCACTCCTTATCAAAGTGGGAGTTATAACTTGAATTTTTATCTTCATTTTTTATCCCCTTCCCTTAAGATATTTTAAAGCCTAAAGATTTTCCATAGGATATAACTTTCATTGAACTTATAGGGGAAACGTTTATGTTTTCGCCCACATATGGAGATCTTACTAAGGCACCTTCTGCTATCTTATAATGAGTCTTTTTCCTGTATCCTGTGGGTTTTTGATAATATATAAATCCATCCCTTTTTACTAATTGATAGTAAATTAAATTATTTACTTCTTCTCTTTTTGGAAATGTTAGAGAAAGACTTATTTCAAATTCTCCATTTTCTGGAACTTCAAGCTCCTCTTTTTCAAAGGTATCAAATATACCTTTACCTGTGGTTCTTTCTCCTCCTAACCCTTCTTCAAGGGTAAGACTTAAAGAAGGTGTGAATAACTCTTCAATTTCATTGTTTTTCATCTTTAGGAAATAGAGAAATGGGATAATGGTTTTTCTGTTTGAGAGTTTTATAGGATGAAGTTCTAAATTCTCTTGAAAGTAAAGTGTAGTATAGGAATTTTCCTCATCCGCCTTTGCTTTATAATAAGTCTCTCTGCTAACTCTTACCTTTGGCTCAAGAGTTGTACCCATGAAATATATTTCTTCTCCTATTTCTTCAAATTCAGACTTTGTAATTAAAGTTCTTGGGTTTAAAAATTTAAACTCTTCTACATTTTGTATAAAGATTTGTTTTGAGTTTTTATCAAAATTTGCCAATAATTTTTTCAGAGCATCAAGGGATATCCATTGAAACTTTTTATATTTTTTGTGATCCTCTTCAGAAGTTTTTATAGGGATTTCAGGCTTTGGTAAAAGTAGGATGTCTTTTGAAAGACGTAAGCCTGGAAAAACCGATGATATAACTAAATTTTTTTCAAAGAGATCAAATTTTTCTTCTCCAAAAAGCTTAATAAGTGAATTAGATAAAGCAGAGAAAAGGGTATCAGAATGAATTATATTAGATGTTCTATCTAATCTCCTAAGACCTATATGTAAGAGTAATGGTCCCTCTTTAAGAAGTTTATAAACTTCTACCTTCATTTAATGCTCACCTACTTATTTATTCGATAACTTATCTTCAATTTTATTGGTTAAATCTTCCATCTTTATTTCGCTTAAAGCTTTGCCCTCTATAATAGTCTTTTTAGTGTTATCCCCTAAATAGTCTTTAATACTTTTGATAGAAATATTTAAATTTTCAAATCTTACTTGTCCATATCCCCTTGTTCCACTTCCACCAAGATAATCATCTTCCAACATTCTCATGCCCTCTACAAAGGTCATAAGAAGTTTTTGGATATCATCCTTTTCGTATATGCTTATAGCGGAAGAAAATTTAAACCTTGCTCCCGCAGGAACCCTTTCCATAATTCTTGGATCCTTTGCTGTTCCCTTTATTCTGTCTATAATGTTTTCTACTTTTTCTTCAGTATATCCTCCTTCAAGAGCATTTCCAAATTTTTGTTGAAAATCCTCCTCATCTAAAAAGGAATCTCTAATAATAAGTCTTGAAATGGTTTTATTTTCTGTGGAATGAGAGCCAAAAAGTTGGCAAATTTCGCATTCTCCACATCCACATGGTTCTCCTGGTTCTTTAGGAGGTTTAATATCATGGGTTCTTTCAAGTAAACTTCTTATTTTCCCCTTTAGGGATGAGCCAGGTATATAGGGTATGCCTTCTACCGTTTTTATTACAGGATTATCAAGTCCACCTATTTCTCCTGTTTCCTTAGAGCCTCCGATATGAAGTCCTGTAACAAGGACAATTTCTCCCTCAATAAATATTTTGCCTATGAATTTATCCACCGATATCCCCCCTTAATCCTTTCCATAAAATTTTTGATATGCTACAAGAGCTTCGGTAAATTTTTGAATATTCTTTACGTGTTTATCATTTTCTGCTTTCTCAATAGCCTCTTTAAGGACCACATATAGCTCTCCAAGAGCTTCTTTTCTTCTTTTGCTTTCCTCTCTTCCTACCATATAGGCAAGATATGGTATGGTATATAGAAGTTCTGAGATATTCTTAGCCTTTTTAATAAGGTCATAAACTTTTCGAAGTCGTGAAGAAGTAATCCCTTCTGTTCTTTCTCTTATAAAGTTTTGTATTCTTTCATTAAACTTTTTAAATTCATTAATATCTAAATCTTCACCAAAGGCCAATATTTTTTGTACATAATCTTTTCCAAGCACACTTTCTACCCTTTCCCTCCATAATTCCTCAGGAGTTTTTGTATTTTGTTGCCTTGAGGATTGATTATCTCTCATTATTTTCATCCCCCCTTGATTTTCTTGTTTTCATTTTTGCAATTTTGGTAGCTACAAGGATAAGTCTTGGATTTCTTATTTTATCTTCCCCCTTTCTTAAGACATTTTCAAGAATTATATCGGACAATCTTTCAGCAATATCAGGATATAATCTTAAGTAATACTTAAATCTCCATATAGCTGGAGGACTTATTTTCCCTTTTAAACTTTGCTCTAATAGTGGATTAAATCCTTTGAGAGAATTTTCTATTTTTGTTATAACAGCACGAGAAGCTTTATCTTCTTTAGTTTTTTTAGTTATTTTGTCCGCAATATCTTTGGCAATCTCTTTAGCCTCTTTAAACTCTCTATAAGTTAGTACTTCATCTTCAACACATATTTTGTCTTTTTTGGGTTTTTCCTCTTCGGGATATTTAAATTGTTTTGCCTTTTCAAGGGCATTTTCTACAAGACTTGCTCCTCTTATAAGCGGGAAATTATCTGGAAGGTAGTAAAGCCCTGAAGATAGTGAGAAAACTTTAGAATCTCCTGTATATCTCTTAAATTCCTCTCTAATTTTTAAGGCAAGTTCATTTATTTTTTCATAAGTTCCAATAATGAATAAGTCATCTCCTCCTACAAATACGGGATAAATTTTATCATTATTTTTTATCTTTTCCATAACTATTTTTCCAAAGAATAACTCTATTCTTCTACTTAAAACTCCGTATCTTGTTAGAGATAGTCTTTCCTTCGTTTTCTCTTCATCAGCCAATTTCTTAAAAATATTTCCCATATTGTCGGCATCCATTTTCAAATAGGCAAGTTTTTGATCTCCATATCCATTTTCTATATTTTTCTTTGCTATGGATTCAAAATCACTTTCCTCAATGGTATAACTTCCTAATAAAAATCCATGAGGGATAAAATTATCTTTAATTATTACCTCTTCCAATAGGTATATTTTTTCATTGTTATATCCCGTGGATTTCATCTCTTTGATAAAGTCTAATTTATAACCTAATTTTTCAAAAAACTCATTCCAAGTTTGGGGTACTCCTTCAAAGGAGGATTTCTTTTCTATAAGAAATTTAGCTCTTTTTAAAGAATTTGTTAGCTCAACAAAAGAATTACAGGTTTTACATAATCTTTCTCCCTCTTTAATTTCTTTTGCCATTCTTTTTCCACATATGATACAATACTCACTTTCTCCTACATTTTCCTCTTTAGGGTATAAAATAAGGTCATAGAAGTTTTTAAGCTCACTGAATTTTCTTCTCTTCCTTTCATCAAGCTTATTAATTAGCTCTTGTCTTTTGTCAAAAAAGTTAAAGAGGTCATTTATGGAAAGATGGATCCACTCAATAGCAAGGTATAAATCTTCTCCTGTTAATTTGAAAATATTTTCTGATATAAATTCTCTCAACTCTTCTAACTTTTGGTCTTCTATGAAAGATAAAAGTAGATCAAAATTACCTCCACCTATGTAAATAGCATTAGCCTTTGTAAAATTATTATTTTCCAATATAAATTTTGCTGAGTATCTGGAGAGAAGATCTAAAAATACAGATTTGCCTTTTAACATTCTTCCTGCTCTTTCAGAAGAAACATTAAAAATGAATGACTGTATTCCAGATAAATCTCCTGAGATTAGAGTAAAAAGAGGCTTATCAAGTAAAGGAGAGTAATTCTTTTCTTTACTTCTTAAATCCTCTCTTATTTCAATCAGATCTTTACTTGTTATTCTCTGATTTTGATAATCTTTGTATAATGCATGAGCAATAGCTCCTGTAATTCTTGCGTGATCATATATGGAAATATCTGCAATAAACCCTGTAGTTTGTGCTGGAACTTGAGAAAAATAATACTCCATTAAGGTTAAAAGCTGTTCTATGTCATTGACTTTTGGAAAGCTTCTTAAGAAATCTTTTGTTAAATTTTGATAATTAATCTGTGTAATTTTTACATCATCTTTTTTGGGAAAAAGATCTTCGCTTTTTTCTAAGGAAGAAAGTTTGTAATAGAATCCTCTTGTGCTCTCATCTATTTTATAGAAAGGATTGTGTAGAGGTATAGTTAGGTAAAGATCTTTTTGACTTTCATCTTCTTCTCTTTCCGAAGAAGATAACCAGTCGGCAATTTGAATTATTAATCCATAATCATTTTTTGGATCATGGTGATTTAGAACAAGCTCAATTACTTCTTCGGTTAAATTTTCTTTTAAAAAAGGTGATAGGTCTTCTTTTTGTTTAAGTAGTGTATTTAGAAAAAAGGCTGAAAATTTAGGATGAGCATATTCAACTTTTTGAAATTCCAGGGGTAAATCTTGAGACCTATATTCTTTTGTTCTTTCAAGAACCTTTCCTAAATCATGAAGAAGGGCAGAAAGTAGAATTTTGGCATCATTCAAAATTTATCCCTCCCCATCTAAAGAAATATCTATCACATCCCCCACATTAATACTTTTTATATGTGATTGAATAACAACAGCGCCTATTCTTGGATCATAAATAGCAATAAAAGGAGTAGGATGATAATAATGAACTAAATAGGCATAAAGCCATATAGGTCCTCTTCCAGAAATTATTAAGCCTCTTCTCAGGTTGATTTTAGGTGGAGAAATTTTTTTGAGTATAGAAGGGTCAAGATTACTTTTTAATTTAAAGTAAAGAATAGTGTAATCATCTTTCTCTGTTATTTCAAGGCTTATATCCTCAACTTCCATTATTAAATATTTTAACATAAATTTTTTTATTTAAGTAAAATATTTTTCTAAATTTATTTGTAGCCCTTGAGCTTTGTTAACTATATATCATCTAATCCTGAAAACTTTTTCTTTAAAGTAGAGATTTCTTTAATGGGGCAGATTAAAAAACAATTACAATGGAAATTAGAACTAATAAAATTAGTGCTATAAACAATGAGAAAGCTAATGTAGATTTCAGTGAAAAGCAAAAGTAAAAAATATCACAATCAAGATATTCTCTTCACCCCCTCCTCGTTTCAATCCCTTATAGGTACGCTACAAACTAGTAGGAAAGATAGTAGAGATCGAGCTAAAGACTGGTTTCAATCCCTTATAGGTACGCTACAAACCCAATCAGGTTCAATCGGAGTGTTCATTACTATTTGTTTCAATCCCTTATAGGTACGCTACAAACTCACATTCGAAGAACTGCAATAAACTTGGCAGTAATTGGTTTCAATCCCTTATAGGTACGCTACAAACGCAGTACATGCCAGGTGTTATTGTACTTTGGCGGTTGTTTCAATCCCTTATAGGTACGCTACAAACCAATCTTATTTTCAAAACACCAATATTTTTGTTTGTGTTTCAATCC
>NZ_JBMFQK010000017.1:0-19314 GCF_049968615.1 Dictyoglomus sp.
AGTCAAGCCCAGAACAAAGGCTTGCCTTTTCCTCAAGGGTCATTTGAGATATGAGCTTTTTTATATCCACACTCATTGGTTTACCTCCTTGAGTAAATGTTCTTATCAGTATATCAATTATATAATTATTTAAAAACCATTTAAGGAGGGATAAGCATGGGTAAAGTTGCCATTATTACAGGAGGAGGACAAGGAATAGGAAAAGCCATAGCAAAAAAATTCTTGGAAAATGGTATTTCTGTGGTTATTGCCGAAATTGATGAAGAGGCAGGAAAAGAAACAGAAGAGGAATATTCAATATTAGGAAATATAAAATTTATTAAAACTGATGTTTCTAAAGAAGAGGACGTTATAAATATGGTAGAGGAGACAGCAAAAAGTTTTGGAAAAATAAATTATCTTATAAACAATGCTGGAATCTCTATTAACAAACCCATTTCAGAATTAACCCTTGAGGAATGGAATAGGGTTTTAGGAGTAAACTTAACGGGAACCTTTTTATGTTCCAAATATGTTTATCCTTATATGAAGAAAGAAGGAGGAGTAATAATAAACATTGCATCCACAAGAGCTTTTATGTCAGAACCAAACACTGAAGCATATTCTGCATCAAAAGGTGGAATTTATGCTCTTACCCACGCCCTTGCCATAAGCCTCGGACCAGAGATTAGAGTAAACTGCATAAGCCCTGGTTGGATTGAAACTTCTGAATGGAAAAAGAAAAGTTTAAGAAGAAAACCAGAATTAACAGAACTTGATCACAAACAACATCCCGCAGGAAGAGTAGGAAAGCCAGAAGATATTGCAAGCTTAGTGCTATTTTTAATATCTGACGAAGCGGGATTCATCACAGGAGCAAACTTTATTGTAGATGGTGGCATGACAAGAAAAATGATTTATTTGTAAAGATAGGTCTTTTAACTCCTAACTTTACGAGGAATAGACTGAACCTTGTGAGGTATAATATACTTAAATAGAAGGGCTTGAAATCTTGAAAAAGTCATATTATAGGAACCAGCATTTAATCTTTTTATTAAGATATATTTTGATTTAGCTGTTTTATTTATTCCTTTTTCGGTAGTGTAAAAAACCTCATATCCTAAATTTTTACCTATTTCTAACAATTTCTCATTGTATGCCCCATAAGGAAAACAAAAATCCTTAACAGAAATACCTAAATTATTTTCCAAAAGCACCTTTGAATACCATAGATCAAAAGCTATTCTTGTTTCATATTCCTCTTCGCTCTCTTTATAACCAAACAGCTCAAATTTTCTACCTACAAGGGCAGGAGCCTTCTTAAATATACCGATCTTTATTAAATAATGAGAATCATAAGAATGGGATCCAAAATATATCAAACCGCTTTTTAACATCTCCCTCATTTCATCCCATTTCAAGTGAGGAAAAGCTCCATTCTTACCAATCTTTGAAACAATAACAAAATTAATAGCAGGAATATGAAATTTCTTTAATATAGGGTAAGCATTCGTGTAAAAATTCTCGTAACCATCATCAAAGGTTATAAGAACTGCATTATCAGGTACATCTTCCCTTCCTTCCATAAATCTTCTTAAAAGGTCAGGAGTAATAAAGTGAAACCCCATATACTTTAAATATTCCATATGCTTTTCAAAAAGATCTGGAGAAAGGCTTATAGGTCCTAAAATCTTCCTATCCACTGCATGATAGGTCAAAACTATTACCGCATTGCTATAATAAACTCTAAAAAGGGGATTAAATTCGCTTTTTGAATTGATGTCTGCTCTCGGCTCTACATAAGCATAAGAAAGATGAAATATTACAAAAATTAAAATTAAAACCTCTGAAATGTACTTTATAATACTTTTTATTATCCCATTCTTATCTCTACCCATTTTTTGACTCCCCACTTTAACTTCTTGAAAGTATAATATAAGACTAAATTTTAAAACTGTCAAACAATGTAACCAAAAACTAAAACAATTTTCCATCACTCGATTATCTGCTAAAATATATGTATGAAAAATAGCATTACATAATTTAATAGCACTGTTAATTCTGCTTTGTATTATTTATTTTGTCAGCTATACCTATATTACCCATCTTTTATTAGAATTTTTGTCCATCTTTATGTCCTTTATCATCTTTATTGTACTAATCTCTCTACCCATGCCTGAAAGAACTCCATTTCTTCAAGTTATCGGAACAGTATTCCTTTCTTCTGCTATCTTAGATATTCCCCATACTATTTACTATGCTGGATTTACTGGAATAAGCAATACAGGTTTAAGTGTTATATTCTGGATGTTTGCAAGGTTCATTCAATCTTGTGGATTAATCCTTGCCATACTTCACTTAAAATATAAAAATCTAAACACAAGATTTACTTCTTTTACATTCCTATTTCCTTTGCTCTCCATACTTTTAATATTTCTTATTAAGCTTCTTCCTACTAACATCTTCTATGTGGAAGGTTTAGGGACAACAACCCTAAAAAGTGTCTTAGAAATTTTATATACTCTTTTATTTTTAACCTTTAGCATTAAAAACAAAAACAACCCTTATTTACTTTTAAGTGGGGTTATGTTTGCTCTAAGCGAAATAGCTTTTATAAAATATGCTTCCCTCTTTGACTGGACTTTATGGTTTGGACATATATTCAAAATTTTGGGAGTTTTTAACATTGCTTTCTATACTCTTACCAACTTTATTTATAACCCATTGAAAGACTATAAAACCCTTAGTGATAAATACAGAAGAGAGGGAGAAAAACTTAATGAGACCATCTCAAAAATTATATCTGTCCAAAATAATGCACTGGAGACCTTAAGTGAAGCCATAAATTGCAAGGATAGAAAAAGCTTAGTAGAAATTTTAAGAACTTTTTCTGAAAAAGAAAACATTGAAATCTCTGTCTTTTCCAGGGAAAAAAATATTTATAGTTCCTCCCTACATCTTCCAAATGCCATTGAAGGATATGATGCTAAGAAATATTGCAAAATAGAAGGAAACGAGACTGTAATTTTTATTGAAAAAAAAGATGAGATTATTACAAAAATCTATAGACTTTTTATTCTCTCTCTTTTCTCCATATTTGAGAAAATAAATTACATTGATAAGCTTGAAAATTTGGAAAAGGAAAGAAAAGAATTTATAAAAACTGTATCTCATGAATTTAGAAATCCTCTAACCATAATCTTTGGACAATCCCAAGTGTTAAAGAGTAGATTTTATAGTTCTCCTGAAAAAATTAAAGAAATAGCTGAACAGATAGAGATCTCTTCCAAAAGGATATCAGATTTAGTAGATAGACTTCTAAAGGTGGGTGAGGAAGATGGAAAAGATACTGGTAGTTGACGATGAACCCTTTATAAGAGAAACCTTTTCTTGCAGAAAATGGAGTTAAAGCTCTTAAAATTTTAGAGAAAGAAAATCCTGATATTGTTCTCCTTGATGTAAAAATGCCTGAAATGAATGGAATAACTACCTTAAAAAAATTAGAGAAACTAAAAGAAATATATTGGTGATTATGCTTACCGCATATGGAGATGAGGAAACCATGAAACAGTGTGCAGAAGCTGGTGCAGATGATTTCTTAGTCAAACCTATAGATATGACTACTCTTAAAATAAGAATAGAGCTTGCTAAAAGAGCAAAATTTTTTTATGCTTTTAGAGAGAGTTTTTTAGAAAGTTTAAAAACTTCTTATAAAATAGCAGAAGAAAGTATTAATAAACTTCTGCAAGAAAATAAAGAGTTAACCATGGAGCTTTTGGAAAGAATCAATCTCCTTGCTGAATTTAGAGATGATGAAACTCATGAACATACCATAAGAGTTGGAAATATTGCTTATGAATTTGCTAATGCCTTAGGTTTTTCCCCTGAGTATTGCTATTCCTTAAAATTAGCTGCCCCTCTTCATGATATAGGAAAAGTAGGAATTCCTGATAGTATACTTTTAAAACCAGGAAAATTAACTGCAGAAGAATTTGAAATCATGAAAAATGGAATGGAGCGGGATACCCTTATGGCTTAAAAGGAGAAGACATCCCTGTAGAAGGAATAATTGTCTGTATTGCGGATGCAATAGATGCTATGTTCTCCAAAAGACCATACAAGGATCCTATGCCAAAAGAAAAGATACAGGAAGAATTAATAAAACAAAAGGGTTTGCAGTTTGATCCAAAATTAGTAGATTGTGCTTTAGAAATATGGGACAAAATTCTTAAAATTGAAAAAGAATCCAATCTTTTAACCTAATTGTTCTTCTATTATCTTTAGTAACTCTTCTTTCTTAAAGGGCTTCTTTAAGTAACTATCTGCAGGAATATTGTTTATTTTTCATAAGTATAATCTTTAATTCAGGTAGCATAGCTTTAATCTCCCCAATAAGTACATCCCCTTTTACGTCTGAGAGGTTATAATCCACAATAGCAAGGTTTATTAACTCCTTATTCTCCTCCAAAATTTTTACAGCTTCTTTTCCATTTTCTGCCAAAAGTACGTTGAGATTATTCCTCTCCAACATATCTTTTACTATTTCCCTAATATGCTTTTCATCTTCAACTACTAAAACATAACTCTTTTTTTCAGAGATCTCTTTTCTATCTTCCTCCTTTTTATTTTTATGATTGCTTATAGCTGGAATATATACTTTAAAAACAGTTCCCTCCCCTTCCTCACTGTATACATTTATAAATCCCTCGTGCTCTTTTACAATAGTGTAAACCGTAGAAAGTCCTAAGCCCGTTCCTTTCTCGCCTTTTGTAGTAAAGTAAGGATCAAAGATCTTGTCCATTACATCCTTAGGGATTCCTATCCCTGTATCTGCTACTGTAATCACCACATAATCTCCCACCTTTGACATAGGATTCCACTTAGCATAATCCTCATCAATATAAACATTTTCTACCTTTATAGTAAGAACTCCACCATTTGGCATTGCATCCTTTGCATTTACACAGAGATTCAGAAGCACCTGGTTTATAGAAGTAGGGTCTCCTAATATAGGATGAAGCTCTCCAGAAATTTCAATTTTTATATCTATATTTTTAGGAGTAAAAATGTTATTCAAGTCATGAGCAATGCCACTTGCAAGATTTCCAATACTCTCAAGTTTCTGAGCCCTATTCAACTGTTCTTGAAGCCTTCTAATGAAAGTAATATCTGTATTTCTTATAAAAATTTTATAACCCTCTTCTTCCTCATTTTTTACAAGCTCCATAAAACTCCCTACTAATATTCTTTCTCCGCCACTTTTTCTTTGTTCTATCTCTCCTATCCATTTTCCTTTACTGATAAGCTTCCCTTTAATAGTCTCATAAGAGTAAGAAAGAATCTTATTGATATTCTTTCCTAAAGCATCCATCTTAGATATACCATATAGTTTTTCTGCGCCTTGATTCCAAAATAAAACCTTGTCTTCCTCGTCTAATACAATTATTGCATCATCAGAAATATCAATTAATCTTAACAATTCTTGAATCTTTGCTATACTCTTTTTAGTCTCAAAGACTCTTGCAATCTGAACTGCAAGAGAGGGAGATAGTTCTGTCTTCTTTTTATCACATACGCCTATAAACTCATTCTCACTATAGATAGGTATGGCTATCAAGGAATTTAGATTAAATTCCTTTGCCAACTCTTTTCTTATAAATTCTGCTCTCTCTTGTAAGTTCTCTATTATTAGGTAATTTAAATTCATCCAGCATTTACCTGGAACCCCTTCTCCAGGAGAAAAAGAAAGTTCTTTACTTCTTTTATAAAACCCCTTATATTTATCTTCTCTTGCATAAAAAACGTTGGAAAGAATAAGCTTCCTACCTTTACTATCCAAAGTCCACATTTCTCCGTAAGGTGCAAAAAAGAACTCACAAACTTTTTTCAAAAAAGCATAGAGTGCAGAGTTAAAATCTCCATCAGTGATATCTTTTCCAAAACTTAATATTCCCTTCACTTTATTGTTCTCTTTAATAATAGTATTATTCCACAAGATAAATTCTTTCTTCTTTATTTTTAGTCAAAATGGGATTTTTAACCTCTTTTACTAGCAAAGACTCCTCTCCATTCAGAATCCTATAAAAAACCGATTCAATCTCATTCCTAACTCTTGAAGGTAAACAATTTTCAAACCAGTTTTTTTCCTAAAATTTCTTCTTTTTCATAGCCTAATAACTGGCATCCACGATCATTAATATACTGAATATTTCCAACTTTATTTAACATAACCACTATATCATTAGCTATACTAACAAGATTACTAAAATTCTCCTTTTCTATCTGAATCTTCCTAATAAGTTCTTCTTTTCTTTTCTATTTAGAGCATACACCAAAGGTATGATATTTGCATTTTTTACCAGAACATCTATAAACCGATGGGACAAAAATACCCAAAATATGCCTATAACAAGATATATAAGAATTATTCTGAGAATATTTTTAAGATTATCCCCCATTTAACTTCCCCTCCTTTTATACAGCTTAAATTATATAATTTTTTGTCTCATTTTTTAACCCAATAACTTCTCCAAAGGGAAAGGAATTTTTCTTTTATTTTTTATCAAAAACTCCCTATTCTTTTTATCTTTATACTGAACTAAAGCCCTTTGAAGTCTTCTTTCTTCATAAGTTTTTGCTACGTAAATTTTCTCTTTTCTCAAGGTATGATATTCGGTATAAAAGGAGCAAGATGCAGGAGTTAGAGGAAGAGGTGTATAATCCTGAATCTGCTCCAAATAGTGCCCAAGCCCCTTCACATACATGGCAAGATCCCATGCATCCTTAATGGTTGCACCAGGATGTGCAGATATAAAGTAGGGAATTATATAAAGTTCTTTTCCGTATTTTTTTAAATTTTTCTCAAAAGCCTCTACAAACCTTTCATATACTTCAAATTTAGGCTTTTTCATAATTTCCAGAACATGTCCCTTTACATGCTCAGGAGCAGTAGATAAATGTCCTCCAATATAGCCTTCTCTAATAATCTCCCTAATATATTCTTCATCCTTCAGTGCAATATCGTATCTTATACCCGAAGCTATAAATACATGTTTTACTTTTTCTATCTCTTTAATCTTTCTCAAGAGATTGATTTGAGCCGAATGATCAATCTCCAAATATTTACACACATCAGGAAAAAGACAATCCCTTTCTGGACATGATCCAGGAACATTATGAATTTTACACCTTAATTTATACATATTTGCTGTTGGTCCTCCTACATCAGAGATGGTCCCTTTAAATTCTTTATGTCTTGTCAATCTATAAACCTCTTCCAGAATTGACCTTTCGGTTCTTGATATTACCTGCCATCCCTGATGAAGATTTAGAGAACAAAAAGTACAACTTCCAAAACATCCCCTATGGGAGACAATAGAGGTTTTTACAGTCTCAAAAGCTGGAATTTTTTCTTTATATGAAGGATGAGGAAGCCTCATAAAAGGTAAAGAATAAATAAGATCAAGATCTTGAGATGTATAAGTGGGAGGAGGATTTTGAACAATAAATCTTTTCCCATCTTTTTGTACCAATATCTTTCTCTTTTTCATTCCTTCTAAAAGTAATTTTTGAAAATCATAATACCTATCCTTATCTTGAGAAACCTCTTCAAAAGAAGGGAGAAGGATATATTCTTTGTCTTTCATGAAACTCTCAAACTCTTTCTCACTTAGGGAGAATACAATTCCTGGAATTTGATAAATCTCATACCAGGATCTTTCCTCGGAAAGCATCTTGGCAATTTGTAAAGTTTGTTTTTCTCCCATTCCATAAACTATGATCTTTGCCCTAGAATCGAGAAGAATAGAATGCCTTACTTTATCATCCCAAAAATCATAATGGGAAAACCTACGAAGGCTCGCCTCAATTCCACCAAGAATTATAGGGACATCAGGAAAAATCTCATGGACAAAATTAGCATATACAATAGTAGCTCTGTCAGGTCTTTTTCCAGGAACTCCCCCTTCAGTATATGCATCTTCCTTTCGCCTAAATTTATTGGGAGTATAATTAGCAACCATAGAATCTACAGATCCTGCAGTAATACCAAAAAAGAGCTTTGGTCTTCCTAATACTTTGAAACTCTCTTTATTCTTCCAGTTAGGTTGAGGAATTATTCCTACCCTAAATCCAAAATATTCCAAATATCTTCCTATAACTGAAGCTCCAAAAGAGGGATGATCTACATAAGCGTCTCCTGTGATAATTATTATCTCAACTTCATCCCACCCTCTCTTTCTTGCTTCATAAAGATTTATAGGAAGAAATCTTTCAGTATTCACACTGGCACTCCTTCTCTTTAAGCAAATCCTCAGATTCTATCTCAATGGTTGAATGATGTATGTTAAATTTATCCTTTAAAGCCTGCTTTACTTGAGAAATTATTTTTTGAGCCTCTGAGATCTTTTGATCCTCAACCACCACATGGGCTGAGAAAAGATAATCCTTAGTAGATATCTGCCAAACATGGATATGATGTATATCTTTAACTCCAGAAATTTGGCATATGATTTTTTGAATTTCATTAATATTAAGTCCCTTTGGAGTTCCTTCCATCAATATATGTATGGTCTCCTTAATTAGATCTACAGAACTATATAAAATAAATCCCGCAATAAGAAGAGACATTATGGTATCCGCAACATAAAGTCTGTAAAAAATAATAAATAAGGCTCCTATAATAACTCCTACCGAAGATATGGCATCAGAAAGAAGATGTAAAAAAGCACCTTTAATATTTAAATTATGATGAGAATCTTCATGGAGAAGTGAGGCTCCAAGAATATTACCTACAAGACCTATAACTCCAATTATAACCGTTTGAATCCCTTCTACTTCCTTTGGAGATTTTATCCTACCAAAAGCCTCTATAATCAAAAATAAAAAAACTCCAAGAAGTAAAACACCATTTAAAAGGGCAGCAAGAATCTCTACTCTTCTAAATCCAAAGGTGTGATTTAAATTACTCTTTTTGTTTTTAGAAATTATTTCCGCAAGATAACTAATAAGCAAAGAAAAAAAATCGTTAATATTGTGAAGAGCATCACTTATAAGTGCTAAACTCCCCGAAAAAACTCCACCAAGAACCTCTAAAAGTGCCATAAAAAGATTTAAAAACATAGCTCCTAAAATTCTTTTAACCTCCATGTCTTACCTCCAAACCTTTTAAGAATACTCATAATTTAAAATTACTAAAAAAGATACTCTCTGAGATAATAAATACCATTAGTAACCGTGATGAGTCTAAAATTAGTTTTTTGCTTTACTACCCCTATAAAGTTTCCTATACAAACTCATAAGTTCACCATTAATACCCATGATAGTCCAATCATCTTCCCATTTTACAACCTGAAGATGTAATACTTTTAAGAAAAAGCTCTTCAACAATAACAATAGATTATAGCACTATATTTTGAATTATTTTACAGTATAAAGTAGAGAAAAGAAAACTTCTATATGAATAAAGAAACCTTATGCTCACTTAAAAAACCTTTACCCTCTATCTTTAATTTTTCGTTTACATTTCATTTGACTTAGAGTAAATTCCAAATTGTATACTCCCAATAAGAAGGATAAAGAGGAGGAAATTATATGTCTAATATACTTATTGTGTATTATAGTTGGTCGGGAAATACGAGAAAAATTGCAGAGATAATCCAAAAGGAAACGGGGGGAGACGTAATAGAGGTAATTCCAGAAAATCCCTACCCTTCTTCTTATAACGCTACATTAGAACAAGCAAAAAAAGAGATAAAAATGAATTATAAGCCTCCCATAAAAACAAAAGTGGAAGATATAGAAAAGTATAACATAATCTTTGTTGGCACCCCAAATTGGTGGAGCACCATTGCTCCTCCTATAGCAACCTTTCTCTCCCAACATAATCTATCAGGAAAAAATGTTATACCCTTCATAACCCATGGTGGAGGAGGACAAGGAAGAATAATAAACGATATTAAAAAACTATGCCCAGAATCTAAAATATTAGAGCCTTTCTCTACATACGAAGGTGGATCTAAAGACCTTAGAGAAAAGATCTTAGAGTGGCTAAAGAAATTACAAATTAAGAAATAAGAGGTGAAAATATGAGAATAAGAATGGATAGAATTTATAAAATGCATGAGATCTGCAGGAGTCGAGATAGAAGCCTTAGTAAAATATGTAAAACTTTTTCAAAAAGGAGATTCAACCTTAGAAGAAAGGAAAAAAATATTAATTGAACAAAGGGATAAACTCCAAAAGAAAATAGAGGAAATGCAAAAAGCCCTTGAAAGGTTAAATTATAAAATACAAGCCTACGAGACCTATATTAAAGAGGCGGAAGATAAGCTTAAGAAAAAAGAACTAACTGTAAAGTAAAATGTGAATAGTTACAATTATTTATTAAACTATATTTACTCCCTTCTTTATAAAGTGTAAAATAAATTAATTACATAAAGAAGGGAGGATGTATTTTCTCTTATGAAATTTTTATTAATTCTCCTCATTACTTTCATCCTAATTTTTTCTCTTAATTTTTCCACCGATGAAATAGTTGTTGAAGCAGAAAATGGAGTATTAAATGGTACCTATGTAGCAAAAAATCTCCCTGGATACCAAGGCACAGGTTATGTGGATGGGTTTGATAGGGACGGAGATTCCTGCACCATAACCTTTGAGGTCAAGGAGGCTGGAATGTATGAACTGATAATCGGATACGCTGCACCCTATGGATATAAAGAGAATTCTCTCTATGTTAATGGCGTATTCCAAACTAATGTAAAATTTCCTCCATCTCAAAGTTTCACAACGGTCTATGGAGGATTGATTCCTTTGAAAAGCGGAAAAAATACCATAAGCATAGTAAAAAGCTGGGGGTGGTTCCTTCTTGACTACTTTAAAATCAAAAAAGCAGAACTTCCCACTATGAATCCCACAAATAAATTAGTAACTCCCAATCCTTCAAAAGAAGCCCAAAAACTAATGGATTATTTAGTAAGTATATATGGAAAATACACTTTATCAGGACAGATGGGATATAAAGATGCCTTTTGGATTTGGAACATTACTGACAAATTCCCTGCTATATGTGGATTTGATATGATAGACTACTCTCCTTCAAGAGTAGAAAGAGGAGCTTCTTCAAGGGATGTGGAAGATGCTATAGATTGGTGGAATATGGGAGGAATTGTTCAATTTCAATGGCATTGGAATGCACCCAAAGGACTTTATGATGCCCCAGGAAAGGAATGGTGGAGAGGCTTCTATACTAATGCCACCAGCTTTGACATAGAGTATGCTCTAAATCATCCTGAATCAGAGGATTACAAACTTATAATAAGGGATATAGATGCCATTGCAGTTCAATTAAAAAGACTTCAAGAAGCGAGAGTTCCTATACTCTGGAGGCCTTTACATGAGGCAGAGGGTAGATGGTTTTGGTGGGGTGCAAAGGGTCCTGAACCTTGCAAAAAGCTATGGAGATTACTTTTTGACAGGCTTGTAAACTACCATAAGATAAATAACCTTATATGGGTATGGACCACTACTGACTCTCCTGATGCCCTGAAATGGTATCCTGGAGACGAGTATGTAGACATTGTAGGCGCAGATGTCTATCTTAATGACAAAAATTATTCTCCTTCTACAGGTATGTTCTATAATATCGTAAAAATCTTTGGTGGAAAGAAATTAGTAGCTCTCACAGAAAATGGAATTATTCCAGATCCTGATTTAATGAAAGAACAAAAAGCCTACTGGGCATGGTTTATGACCTGGTCAGGATTTGAAAATGATCCCAATAAAAATGAAATTTCTCACATTAAAAAAGTATTTAATCATCCCTTTGTTATCACTAAAGATGAACTTCCTAATTTAAAAGTTGAAGAATAAAACAAAATCCATAAAACAAAATCCCCCAAAGCCAAAGGAAGGCTTTGGGGGATTTATTTTATTATAATTTAGTTTCAGGTATAAGGGCTTTTAACAAAGGTATTCTCCATTCATTTTTTATAGGATCAAAAGCTCCAAATCCTGCACAAAATTCCCAGTATGCCCAAGCTATACCTCTTTTCTCAGCTGATCTTGCTACATAACTTGTCCATCTTACCCTTGAGTCCATATCTGCCTTAGAATACGCTCCAAATTCTCCCATATAAAGGGGTACTTTACCATTCCTTATGGACCATTCTACTGCCATATCAAGCTCTCTATCAATTTCTGCTTTTTCATCTTCCCTTCCCCACCATTTTACTCCCACAGGAGGAGAAGGCTGTACCCACTCAGCTCCCTGATGGGTAAAATAAAAGGGGTTATAATAATGGAAGGTAACTATAATATTCTTTTCGTCCTTTGGTAATCTTAAGTCTCTCAGAGCATAAACACTATTCCAATTCACAGGACCTACCACTATAAATCGATCAGGATTACTTACTCTTATCACTTTTATGGCTTCTGCTAAGTATTTATTCCATAGATCTGAAGTTAAATTCATGCAAGGTTCATTTAAAAGTTCAAAAATTAAAGTATTAGGATAATCTTTATAATGTTCCGCTATTTGCTTCCATAAAGCTAAAAATCTATTTTTATGCTTCTCAGGATACTGCATTATCTCCTCATAGTGATGAATATTGATCACCACAAAAAGATTATTCCTTAAAGCTTCATTTACTACATGATCTACTCTATCAAAAAATGATTTTTCTATAGTATAAGGAGGGTTCAAATCTGCATGAGCACTCCACCTTATGGGAATTCTAACATGTGAAAAACCTGCATTTTTGATGATCTTAAAATATTCATCTTTTATAACTACACCCCACTCCCCCTCTCTTGGGGCTTCAAGAGCATTTCCCATGTTTATACCTCTAAGGAGAGGTAGCATCTCCAATTTAAGTTCATAGGAGGTACAGCCTGCCACAAACAAAAGCAAAGCCAATAACAAGAATACTTTCAATTTCACTCCTAAATCCCCCCTAACTTTTCTAATTCCTTCTTAGCAAGATTGACCGATTCCTCATGAGTTTTTATCAACCATGGATGAGGATCGGATTTTACCACTCTAATAAACATCTCCTTAGCAAGATCTTTCTTTCCCATTTTCAAATATAAATATCCAAGTTCAAGATATATATTAGGATAGATTGGAGTATACTTTAAAGCTTCTTTCATATAACTTTCTGCTTTTTCGTAGTTATAAAGAGGCCATGGAACATCCCTATATCTCATACCCATAGCCAGAAGAGCAAAAGTCCTATAAAGAGGATCATTTAAAATCTCTATAGCTTTACTTATATACCTATCAAAATCCTTAAGCATAAATAAGCTTTGAACTATTCCCCTATATTGAGCAAGTCTTCCAATGGAAGCCCCTGCTATATACCATGCCCTTCCATTGTTAGGATCAAGCTTTATGGCTTTTTCCGCATAACTTCTTGCCTTTTCATAGATCTTTTCTTTTTCCTTACCTTCTACCCCCCAAAGCCCATATTCCAGATAAGAGTCCGCAAGAACAGTTAAAAGTTGAGAGCTTGTCAGGAGATCCTTATCACCTTCTAAAGTACTTATTAAAGCCTTAATCTTTTCTACGTCTCTATCTCTTCTTGCTTCAAAAAAGATCTTATTGGCAGTATCAAAATCTATGGCAAAAAGATTTGAAATAACAAAAACGGAAAGAAACAAAATTAAAAATAGATTTTTCATATTAACCCCCTTATACCTTTTCGGAAATTATAATCATTCTTCTTGAGTAAATACTTAATGGGCTACTATCATATCCTCCAAAAAACTTTATAACCTTCAATCCTAAACTTTCAAGAATAAACTTTATCTCGGTAGGAGCATAGAGCCTTATTAAAAAAGGCTTTTCCTTTTTTACCCCATCTCTTATTACTACCCTCTTGTTATATATACGCCCCTCAGTTATATCTACAATATTAAAATCAATCATATAATTACCCTCTCTCTCAATAACTACATAAGGTAGAAAATTTCTTAATATAAAATCTCTATTGCTTAAGTCTAATAAAAATTTACCACCCCTTTTTAGGGCTTTAGCAACATTTTTTAATATCTTCAAGTTATCCTCGTCTTCATAATACCCAAAGGACGTGAACATAGATATAACTACATCAAACTCCTCTTCAAAATCTATTTCTCTAATATCTTTTAAAACATATCTCACATTAACATTTAACTTCTCTGCCTCCTTCATTGCCATTTTTAAAAACTTTTCACTTATATCTACTCCCACCACTTCATGTCCATAAAGAGCAAGCCTATTTGCATGTCTTCCATAACCACATGCCATATCAAGAATTTTTTTAGGATCCTTCAAGTTAAGTTCTCTTCTAATAAAATCCACTTCAATCTGGGTTTGCTCATCGGTCAACATATCTTCATAAAAATAGAGATAATCTTCGGGTTCGAAAACTGCTTCCCAATTTGATTCAAATCTTTCTTCCATAGCAAAAATCCTCCAAGTTGATTAAGACCAATTTTTAGTAAAATTATACAATCACAAATACAAAATAAAAAGGGGACCTTTCGGTCCCCTTTTCCATATATTTTGTTGCTAAATTTACTTTTACTTTCTTCCTGTTGGCTTTAAGAATGGTAACATATACTTAAAGTTGGGCCAATGATGATATGGTATACAATATGGATTTTCTGCTGTTGGATAATTGGTCCAGTAGTATTCATCGTATCCTATCACTCCTAGATAAGTAAAGGTTGGAATTGTTGGCATTTCTTGGGCTAATATCTTTAATCCTTCCATACCAAGGGTCTTATTCTTCGGTGAATCCCAACTGATTTTCTGCATCTCTGCTATCACTTTATCCATTTGAGGATTGGTCCATCTGCACTAATGCCCTGGATAGTACTCGCCGAGAGGTCTATAATAAGATGAGTTGAATTGTTCCATAGTTCTATATAAGTCTGGATGTCCACCCCATGGCTCCCTTGCAGGCCATTGCCTAGAAGTTGATACCTCAAAATCTCCTACATTCATTAATGTACCATCATTCTCTGTAGCATATACTTCGGTCTCAATTCCAAACTTTTTCCAAACCTGAGATAATGCAAAGGCATTTCTATAGTTTACAGAAGCAGGATTCGGTGGAGTAAGAATTGTAATCTTCCAAGGCTTACCATCAGGAGTCAACCACTTACCATCTTTATCTCTCTTAAATCCATTCTTTATAAGTAATTTTTCTGCTATATCAGGTGCATATTTATACCATCCAATTCCAAAAATCTTTCTTATTTCATTAGGATCAGTAGGTACATTGTATCCTCTTTTTCTAGCATTCTCCGCTATTCTCATAGGTACATCAGGATCATATACTTTAAATGGTTTTCCATCAACAGTGATTGTCAAGTTCTTTAACCATGGCTCTAAGGGCTTGAAGTACCACTCCATATATGCAGGAGTTGCAGGTATATGAAGAGGTGAAACAGTTACCGCATAGTCATAAGCAAGACCTACATAATCAACAATATCTATTGTAAGGGTTAAAGCCCATCTTATTTCTTTATTATTCCATGGAGCCTTTGCATTGTTGAATATTACACCACTTACACAAGGATCTACGTTAAAAATGTATGGGAATTCTTTTCTATATGCCCTTGCATATTTATTAGTTTGAAGAACAGATCTCAATCCTTCCATGGTTAGATCTGCCATATCAAGTTGATGATTATTCTGAGCAAGAACCTGCTTTTCTGTTGGTCCATAGTAGTAGAACAATACATATTTGGGTTGAGGCATTCCAAAGAGCTTTCCTGTCGGAGTCCTCTGCCAATCTTCTCTTCTTTCCCAAAGTACCCAGTATCCACCTGGATCATAGCTATTAAGTACATAAGGACCAGAACTAATTGGAGGTTTAAAATCAAAGGCAATTGGATCTTTTACTTTTTCAAATACATGTTTTGGAAGAGGTCTACAAGCACCCCATCTATCTAAGAAATAAGTATGGAATCTTGCATTAGGTTTTTTAAGTTCAAATACTACCGTGTATTTATCAGTTTTGTATACCCTTTTTACATACTCATTAAAACTTGCATTATATCCCATTTCTTTATACTTCATAATTAATTCCACAGTGTACACCACATCGTCAGCAGTAAATTCTACCCCATCACTCCAATAGCAACCCTCTCTTATTTTTACAATCATCTTTGTAAAATCACTATTATAAATAGGTTTATCCTTTGCTAAAGCATTAATCACTTTACCTGTTGCAGGATCCACAATCCAAAGAGGCTCAAGCATTAATTGTTGAATTCCTCTATCAGGAGATCTCCATGTAGCAGGCCATACATTAAAGTTATCAGGTGATCCAATTCTTCCACTTAAAATATTTGCAATAATAGTCTCGTTTCTTGGAACATTAACAGCAAGTTGAGAGAGTCCCATCTGAGAAAAACTGATTAAGGATAGTAATAACAAGATAACAAATAACAATACCTTTTTCATAAAAAATCCCCCTTTTAACTTAAAAACTTGGTTTAATCCAGAATGATCCTTTCAAAAAAGAGGATTAAATTTTTCTATACCACCTCCTTATAAAATCATTTACGAAATCGTTTATTATGAATTTATAACAAAAAATTCTTTTTGTCAATAACTATTTTAATAAAATTTTTATTTAATGTTTTGAGGATTATAAACAAGCGTAGCCATACCATAATTCACATATAATCCTCCAAAATTACCATAAGGATAAGGTTCTCCCATAAGTTCACCAGAGATCACTTTTTCTACAGCTTTTATAAGATCAAATAAATATTCCCTTGGCACAGGAATACCATTTCTTTGAGCCAAATGGCCGTTATAGATTTTCTCAAATTCATTACTTCTCTTTGCAAGTTTGTGCAGACTCTCCAAATAACTACTTAAAAGAAGGCATCCTGGAAGTTGCATCCATGTATGTCCAGCTCCTATAGCATCACCACTAAATAGAAGTTTATACTTGTTATCCAAAAGAACAATAGAACCAGGAGTATGTCCTGGTACCTCTATAACTTCTAATTTCCTTCCCCCTATATCCAAAATATCCCCATCTTTAATATCTAAAAAATGGTCATATTTAATATCCATCTTAAAAATTTTTATAATCTCTATATCTTTATGATTCATATACACCTTCTCAAACTGGTTCACCTGCATTATATGATCCCAATGAGCATGAGAAATCACCACTTCTACATCTTTATTAGTAAGACTCCCTATGTACTTCTTAAGATCTCCTGTCCCCATTCCTGTATCAAAAAGTATTGCTTTATTTTCTCCAATTATTAAATAAAAGCTATCATCCCTATAATCAGAAATATGATAAACATTTTCCTCAACTAATCTTGAAATATATTTATCAGTTTCCATAACCTCCCTCCTTTAAAATTTCTAAATCAATTCCACATCAATAACAGAAGGAAGATCTGAAAGCCTTAAAAGTAATTCATTTTTTGTCAACTTTTGAGGAATCCTAACTAATATTTTTAAAGAAATTTTTCCTCCCCAGGAATTTCCAAGTTCTATCTGTTTTATGTCCACATTTAATTCTCCAAGAAGAGTCCCTATCTCTCCTATAGCCCCAGGCCTATCTTCTATTATCAAATTTAATCCCACATCTTGATGAGTACCTAAAAAAATCTTTTCAAGTTTTGTTGCTAAAACAAGTACTACTATAATAAAAATAGTAGCTATAAAAGCTGGAAAATATAGTCCAGCTCCCACCGAAAGTCCAATTCCAGAGACTGCCCATATACTTGCTGCCGTAGTCAACCCCTTTACAGTAAATCCTGTTCTTAAAATTGTACCCGCTCCTATAAAGCCTATACCTGTCACAACTTGAGCTGCTATCCTTCCAGGATCACCATTTCCTGGAAAGGCATAGGCGGATACAATCATAAAGAGAGTAGAACCTAAGGAAACCAATATATGAGTTCTAAGCCCAGCTGGTTTTTCCTCTTTTTCCCTCTCCCAGCCTATAACTCCAGAGAATAATGTAGATAGAATAAATCTTAATAATACATCCCATACATTTATCATAGTTTAGATTATATCAAAATTTTTATTCAATTTTCCGAGAGTATTATTTTTACACTTCAAAAAATAAATATAAAAAGAATTTAGTTTTAGCTAACACGTTTTTATTTAAGGTCATTAAATTTCTTACAAAAAGTATTGCAAAATTAATTAATAAAATATATAATTTTAATCAAAGAATAAACTCCATCCCAGTCAGAATTTCTTTTCTCAAAGGGAGCCCCTTCCAAGGGGCTCTTCATCTTCAAAAATTATCCACAGTTTTCTATAAAAACTACAAATATATGCTTATAAAAACAAAGACTTGTTGTAGTAGTAGGGACTGTGGACATTGTGGATAAAAGGAGAAAAATTACTTTTTAAAAGGTTTATAATTGTGGATAAGTTTTCAAAACTTTTCCACATTATCCACAATTCACAACTTATTCACAAAGTTATCCACAATTTGCTAAAGTTATCCACAGAGTTATCCACAACCTGTCCACAAAGTTATCCACAATTGTGGATAAAGTTAAGCACTTACTTGTGAGAAAGTTTTAAAAATGAGTCAAGAAAAGGTTTCATAAGGGATAAGGGGTTTTTTAAGGAGGGACAGTTTTTGCCCTCCTTAGAATTTAAATTTATTTTTAAATTAATTCCTTTACTCTGTAGAGTAGATCTTTCAGAGGGGAAGTTTCAAACCATTCTATTCCTGTAAGTTCATTGGCATATGCTTTATAAATTAAGGATATCAACTCTCTTATTTGCTTTGGAAGTTGAGGAGGAGAGCTTACATAGTCTTTCCAATGAAAACGATCTTTCTTTTTTGCCTCTTCTATTTCTTTATACCAATCGGTTTTTCGGTAATAGATTCTTGCAATTTCTTTGCTTACCGGTATTCCTTCAAAGGTAAATCTACATTCATCAAGAGTTCCTACCGCATCCACCACCATAAACTCTCTTTCAAGATCAAAAGCGAACTCCACCTTACCCTCTTCATTTATAAGCCCCATTTTTTCTCCTTCTTCTATGATCTTTTCGTCAATAAATAAAATCAAATTTTTTATCTTTTCAAATTCTTCTTTTGAAAAACCACTAATTTCTTTTGCCTCTTCATAGGAAAGATATCTATCATTTACTTCAAGCTTTGTCGAAAAATCAACTATAGGTTTTTGCAATTTAGCTCCTTTTTCAGGAATAGAGTGAAGTCCAAGATCCTGTAGTTTTAAAGATCCCTCTTTCAATCTCTCAAAAACTGATGATCCCTCAGGAAGAGAATTTCTGTAAATCACTTCTAAAGGAATAAGAAAATTCTCCTTTTCTTTTTT
>NZ_JBMFQK010000018.1:0-16627 GCF_049968615.1 Dictyoglomus sp.
ATAATTACCCTGTATCCTTTTCTATATGTGTTGGCAGTATCTTTAAATGATCCTTTTGATACTATAAAAGGTGGAATTACCATTTTCCCAAGAATTTTTACCTTAGACAACTACAAGGAAATTTTTAATTATCCGAGTATAGGAAGAGCTGCATTAATATCTACTTTGAGAACCATAATAGGGATTATAATAGGAGTTTTCTCTACAGCCATTGTAGCTTATGTTTTAAGCAGAAGAGATTTTTTTGCAAGAAAATTAATCACAACTCTTTTTGTCATAACTATGTATGTAGGTGGAGGTTTAGTCCCTGAATACCTCTTAATAAGAGGTCTTGGACTCATGAATAATTTTCTTGTTTATATCCTTCCGGGACTTATAAATCCATTCAATTTAATTTTATTTAGAGCATTCTCAATTTTAATTTCCAAATCTCTCTCACTCAGCATAACAGAAAATATAATACATTATAAACCCAAGTTTTACAACTTCTAAAAACATCTTCTCTTAAAAAAATAAGAGGACTTATTTTGACCTTGTCCATTAATAATATAAATTCCAAAAAATATTTCATTAAGGGGTGAAATCTCATGAGGAATATTCTTAAACTCAAAAAAACAACTATTGTGATTATCGCTGTTTTTCTACTTTTTTCCTTATATTCTTCAAAAAGTTTTGGATTTGATTGGGATAGTTTTTTAGAAGGGCTCTATCGTTGTAATATAACTTTTCAAAGACCTATATACGGAGATACTTATCTTTATAATGATCCTTTAAATACATCTTTTACAGTAATTGATGTCTTTGGAGATGACTATACCTTCTATATTAACCAAAATGCTAATTCTTCTAAAATCTCTTACTTATCGTTGAATATAAGGATACCCTTCTTTTATACTGACAGTCTTAGTATAGGCTTCAGTAATTCTCAACGGTATTTTTATACCAATATTTTTAATGAAACAGGATTTAGCACTGATAGTATCTTAATGGCAAACGGAGGAGGGTTATACTTAAATTTAAAAGCTACAAACCAATTATGTATTTTTACAGTTTTAGGAGCTGTTTATTATGAGATTGATTCAGTAGCAGACACCTTAAGACCATCCTGGTATGGAGATCCAGGACTATATTGGAATGGGTATTTTTACGAACCTGGAACCCCACTAAAGGTTAAAGGACAAACAGATTACATGTTTTTCTTTTCTGTAGGTATTAAATACTATCTATTGTCAGGTCTTTATTTAGAGCTCTGCTATTCTAATTTTCCTGGAGCCACCATTAAGAACATGAGTTATATATTGGAAGGTCCTACGGATTTAAAGATTAATGTGTCTTCCGATAAAATGCCAAAACCAATTACTATAAAAGAATCATCAATAATTACCTTTGGAATAGGCTTAGGTTTATAAAAAAGAGGGGAGAGAAAAATCTCTCCCCTTTAAATAGAACTTAATAATTAATCAAACAAAATCTTCATGCTCTCTTCGTGGTCTAAATCCATCACATAAGGTATACCTGTTACTTCTGCTGCTTCTTTAGTTAAAGCTACAATATCATTCCTTGAAATATATTCAAGTTTGAACTTTCTTGCACCAGCCATAAATTGCTTCAAGCCTACTGCAAGCCTGTCAAAATAGCCATATACTGCAAGAGCAGAAGGAGGAACTTTCTTCCAGTCATCTCCAAGCATCTTCTTCATCTCAGCCACTGCTACAAATATCTCTTCCACATCATTACCGTACTCGGCATATTCTTTAGGTATAGTACCCTTCTTAATCCATTCACCAAGATTCTTTCCAACCATTGCTGCGGTCAAAGTTGATCTACCCATAGCCACAAGCTTCACATATGGAGCTCCTAATGCAAGCCCTTTGAAGATATGATCCTCAAGAGTAAAGCCACCAGCAATAGCTATTGCTGGTACATGCTTACCCTTTTCGGCAAGCATCTTAGCATATTTATATGTTAAGGCTTCTAAGTAAACTGTTGGAATTCCCCATTCATTCATCATTCTCCATGGACTCATTCCTGTTCCGCCACCTGCACCATCCACGATTAGAAGATCAGCTTTTCCTTCAGAAGCAGCCCTTAGAGCAAGAGCAAGATCCTTTGGTCTATATGCTCCTGTTTTTAGAGAAATATATCTTGCTCCTCTTTTTCTTAACTCCTCTGCTCTTTTAACAAATCCTTCTACTGATGCCATTCCAAGTCTGGAATGCCTTTCAAATTCTTTAATTCCGCCTTTTTCATATAACTCCTGAATTACGGGATCGTCTGGATCAGGAAATACAATATAGCCTCTATCCTTTAATTGTTTTGTCCTCTTTATATCGGAAAGTTTTATCTCTCCTCCTATATCCTTTGCACCTTGTCCCCACTTTATCTCTACAAACTCAATTCCAAGTTTTTCAATTACATATTCCAGGGTACCAAGTCTTGAGTCCTCAACATTTTCCTGAACTATTACCCCACCATAATTATCCCTTTGCCATTCCTTAAACAGTTTAATTCTTCTCTCCATTTCAGGAGATCTTATTACTTTTCCATTCTTAATCTCTGCATCAGGATCTACACCACATACATTTTCTCCTACTCCAACCATGGTTCCAAATAAAGCAGAACCAATAGCTACTCCTTCCCAGTTATCCCTTGCAATAAAGGTAGAACCAAGACCTGTGGTAAACCAAGGTCCCCTTAACTTAATATCTCCAATTCTCGTCTCAATATCAACAGCTGGAAAAATAGCCTTATCAGGATCCGGCTCCACGCCCAAAGCTCCTACACAGGTACCATTGATGTTAAAATGGGAAAAATCAATAGGATAATCCTTTTCGGAAGCTGAAGTTACTTTCCCATAGGGTTTAGGATAAATATACTCTCTACCACGAACACCAGATTTTGCTATTTCACAATAACCGGGACATCCGTCAAGACAAGTGACACACATTCCACTAAAAGGAGAATAATCTTTAAAACGCAGACGGGTAAGAGTAGCTTCTGAAAAATTAGGTTTTGAGAAAGACATTAAACACACCTCCTATTAATTAATATAAATCTTAACTTAAGTACTTAACTAAAAATAACATCAAAAATTTTTGCTGTCAACATACATTTTATGTGGTTTTTTTGAAGTACAAAGGAAGGATATTTCCTTTAGATGTTTAAAAAATTAAAGAGGAGACTTATAAGTCTCCTCTTTACGAAATTTTTACTATTTAGAAAATTTACTTCAGTTTAGAAAGTTTTAGTTCTCAAATACTCTATTATAGGAGAATCTTTTACTACCGACTCTGCCTTAAGATTAATCTCCTCAACCCTATTAGTATTTACTCTAATCTGCTTAATTTTTGACTGATCTATTTTAACTCTCTCAAGTCTTATCTTCATTCTGCATCCCTCCTTTTTCACTTATTTCAATACAAATTATAACTAACCTGTGTTAATAAAGATTTAAGAATCAGTTAAATTTATATTAAAAAGGTGTGAATTTTAATTTTAAAAAAGAGGGAAAGAGGATTAACCCCTTTCCCTCCTATGATGTTTGGTTTATTGCTTAAGAACCTCTTCCCATGTAGTAACAGGCCATGTAGTTCTGAAAAGCTCCTCTACAGCTGGTTTTGCCTCATCTCTTATCTGGGCCATGGTTTTAGCATCTAAATATATAACAGTCATACCATTTTCCATAAGTAGTCTTAAAATATCATTTTCACTTGCAAGAAGCCTCATTGTTGCTGTATTACACACTTTTTCAGCAGTCTTCATAAACAATTCTTGATCTGCCTTAGAGAGTTTATCAAAGGTTGGTTTATACATGTGCACCCAACCAAAGGAAACAAGGTGATTTGTGATGATTAAATACTTTTGCACCTCATAAAGTTTATATCCCGAAATCTGAGTTAAATCTCCCTCTGATGCTTCAGCAGTGCCATCTTTTAGAGCCTGATATAATCCAGTTAAAGGAACAGGAACCGCCTTTACCCCAAGAGTTTCCCAAACCTTAATCCAAGTAGGGACTACTGGAAGTCTAAGTTTCAGCCCTTCAAGATCTTTTAATCCAAGTATTGGTTTATTAGAAGTCATCTGCCTATATCCTCTATAAAGATAACCAAGAGTGTACATGTTACCATTTTTAAGAATCTCACTTTTTGCCTTTTCCCCAATTGGTCCTTTCATTATTCTAAAGAAATGTTCGTAATCCTTTAAGACAAAGGGTGCATTAATAAAGAAATATTGAGGTGCAAATACCTCTATAGCTCTCCCTCCTGTAAATTGCATATCTACCTCTCCCTTAGAACATCTTTCGTTGGCCTGCTCCTCTGTGTCCTTTGCAATAGAAAGTTCAAATTTGATCCTTCCTTGCGTCTCCTTTTCAATTATGTTTTTGAACTCCACCATGGTCTGAGTTATTATATGCCCTTCTGGGAATGGCGATGTGGCTTTTATAAGTATAGTGCTCTGAGCAGAGAGGGAAGAGATAAAAAGAACTACCAAAAGAAGACTTAATAAGGTAAAATATTTTTTCATACAGAACCCCCCTATCTATTTTTTTCGGGGAAGGGAGTTACCCTTCCCCATTTTTTACTCTATTTCAATTTTTCTCCCTTCTTCACTGGAATAATACCCAGCATACAATACTTTTGCTGTTTCCTTTGCCAAATCGAAAGAAGATATAGGTTCTCTATCTTCTCTCACTGCAAGGATAAAATCCTTAAGTTCTTGAGGAAATCCTCTAGTCCAAAAATCGTCAGGAGATGGAAAATTCCATCCTGCCTTTGTCTCAATTTTTTCAGCTATATACTCCTCTTTCCAAATAGATTCTTCAGGAGTATAAGCCACCATCATATTATTTGGATTTATATTGGCATAAATCATGCCTGAAGAAAGACTTACTTGCACCCAATTTTTTAATCCCCCAAGGCTAATATCATTGGAAAAAATTATGCCCTTTGTTCCATCTTCAAAATCAATAACAATAACGGACCAATCTTCCACATCCTCCCAAGAGGTTGCCACATAATGCTTCTCTTCCTTCAAAAATTTATCTATCTTTGTTAAATTCCCAACCTCGCCCCACACTGCTTTTGCTCTTATGGGTTTTCCATCTTTAATCAATCCCTCATAGTGCTTTAAGTGAAGTACCACAGCCACAGGATGAGAGCCAAGCCTCATCAAGCTCCCCCCACCAGAAGTCCTCCATTTTTTAGCATAACTGGCATGAGATCCAGAATGGCTACACTCCGCTCTGATCTCCAGAATAGGAGAAGAAGATGCTAAAATCATTCTCTTCATTTTTTCAATCGAAGGAGCGTACACCAAATTCTCTCCGTACATAAACTTAACCCTATTTTCTTTTATTACTTTTTCAATCTTTTCTATCTTCTCCAAAACCTTTTTATACATAAAACTTTTAGGCACTTCTATTCCTACAAGTTCCTTGTCGGTATCCTCTCCAAAATAGCCTGTAAGAGGCTTCTCACACATTACATGCTTTTTATTTTTAGCAGCACAAATAATAACTTCGTCATGAAGATTAGTAGGAGTACATACATCCACCACATCAACATCAAAAGATGCACAAAGTTCTTCATAGTTATCAAAAACCTTTGGAATTCCATACTCTTTTGCAAATCTCTCTGCATTCTCTCTTCTCCCAGAACAAACCCCCACTATATCTACATATGGAGAAATCTCTTTGTATGCTGACATATGAATCCTTGCTATGAAACCTGCCCCTACAAGTCCAACCCTTACTTTGTCCATAAAAATCCCTCCCTATAGCACCTCTAACATATCAGGCTTTATAAAAGTAATCCCTTCTACCTCTATCTTCAAGGTTGGAAAAATCACAGGTTTTGTAATCATAATTGGACCCTTTTCTGTTGTAATAAATCCATCTTCCGATTTCGTGCCAGTTATTGACGGATTCCAGCAAAAAGCCTGATTCCTATAAATCTTTTCCGTAGTTGTGGGAGTTACCCTTATATCCCTGGGATAATACCCCATAGATCCCCCTTGGTGATGCAACTTCCACTCATCCTTATATCCCCTCTTCTCGTACTCCTCTATAGCAGAAAGCACTGGAACCCTCATCTCTTCACCAATTTTCGTCTTTGCTATCATAATGCACTCAATCTCCACATTGTCTTTGTATTGCTTTTTTAAGGTTTCGGGAATCTTTCCAAAATGAGCCATCCTGGTCATAGTAGCTATTAACCCTTTATATCTTGCATTCACCGAAGCCATTACTACTTTCTCAATTTTTTTATTCTTAGATATGGGATGCCTATAATTTCTTATCCTATCATCAGAAGCAATCATAAATGCTGTTGGCTCAATCCCCTCTTTCCAAAGTTTTGCTGAAATCTTACCTGCTACTTCAATTTCTGTCTCTCCTGGTTTTGTTTCATACATAAGCACTTCTTCTACGATTCTTGAAAGTTTCTCTCCAAGATATAAATACCTTTCAATCTCACCTTCTGTTAGCTCATATCTCAGTTTTTTAAAGGTATTATCCACAAACTGGATGTCAGGAAGTAACACATCACACCCAACTTTACCATTTCCAACAATTGTCCTAACTATTTCCATTTCTTTGTCTTCATACCATTCATATTCCAACACCTCAAACATGTCTTCTACCTCTTCATCTTTCATCCTTCTCGCTTCAATCTTATTAGCAATGACAAATTGATCTTTTTCTGTGATCAAAACCGACGTTACTCCCATCTCCGTTGCCATACCAACAAAATTTACTCCGCCTGCGGTAATCCATGAAAAATTTGGTTGTTTTTTTATGAGCACTGCATAAAGATCATTTTCCCTTAGAAAATTTCTTACTTTCTCTAATTTAATTTTTACCTCCTCTTTCCTTTCCATTTCTCCATACTCCTCCCATTATTTACTTTCTCTTCTTCCAGAGATAACTCCCAAAACAATTGATAAAATTGCAAGAACTAACAAGGTCAAAGATATAGGACTTTTGAACATAACGGTATAGTCATTTCCTGAAAGGATTAATGCCCTATTCAAATTTTGCTCTGCCATAGGTCCAAGAATAACTCCAAGGATAAGAGGAGTTGCCTGAAATAAAAGAGGTCCAGGTCGTACCCCAATAAGTATCATAGCACCAAGCATTACCGCTGTAACCACATCTCCAGGAACTCCTAAGGCTAAAGTTGGTACTAGGGCACCTCCTGTAACTGCGTTATTTGCACATTCTACTACAGCAACACCTTCTATTGCTCCTTCTATCCAATAATTTATCATCTTTCTCTCTCCTCTACCCTTAGAATAAAGAAAATTGAGGAAGAGGAACCTTAAATATTCCGTAGAAAACGTAATAAACCAAAAGGGTAAAAATGATGCTTATGACAATTGCATAAGGTATTTTTCTATACCCAAAAAGATACATGGTAGCAAACATGAGAAAAGGAGTGAGATATAAAAAACCAAGATAGCTTACAAGATACACATACAAAAGAGAGAGAAATATGAGGATTAAAATATCCCTTAAAGAATTCGCAGAATACATCTTTTTAGTTTTTTCCATCTTCCTTATGCTTTGTATAGCTAAAATAATCCCACAAATAATAAGCCCAATACTCACAATCTCAGGAAAATCTCCAGGCCCAAGTCCCAAAGGCATATTAGGCATATTTAAGGCATTAATCAATATAAAGAAACCAAAAAGTACTATACCTATCCCTATACCAGTATCCCAACTAAATCTTAATCTCATCAACCCTTCCCTCCCACGCTAAAAATAAAATCTCCCCCCACTTTAAAGTAGGGGGAGAATACTCTAATACTTATATTTATTTCCTAACTTATTACTCTTTATAAGATTTTCATAGTATTTGTCATAATCCTTAATAAATTTAGCAAAGGAAGCTGGACCTTTATAGTCTAATGTTAAAGATAGTTCTCTTGCCTTCTTTTGAAATTCGGGATCTCTCATAGCCCTATAGAATATGGTATGTAGCCTATCCACAATCTCCTTCGGTGTACCTCTTTGTCCTGCAACTCCTCTCCACATACCAAATTGGAAATTAAATCCTTGCTCTTTTGCTGTAGGAACGTCGGGATATTTATCAAGACGTTTAGAACCAAAAACTCCCAAAATCCTAAGTTGTCCAGAATCCACATTAGCAAGACCTTCAGGTGCAGCACCCATGTAGGAATTAATATGCCCACCTACAAGAGCAGTAACTGCAGGTCCTCCTCCTTCAAAGGGCACATGAGTAAGCTTTATCTTTGCAAAACTCTCAAAGGCAAGAGCAGCAAGATGGGTTCCTCCTCCAGCACCACCATTACCAATAGTGATCTTTCCAGGATTCTGTTTAGCATATTCCACATACTCTCTTAAATCCTTCCAAGGAGCATCTTTTCTAACAAGAATATAACAAGGATCGTTTACAATAATGATTACAGGTTCAAAAGAATCAGCACTAAATTCTACAGGATCCATATGGGAATTAATTAAAATAGGAGCTGCAAAGGAAAGAAGAGTATAGCCATCGGGCTTTGCCCTTAAGGAACTCCATAATACCAGGAACAGCACCACCACCAGGAATGTTATTCACTACTAAAGGTTGTCCATTGGCATATTTAAGAAATACTGAGGCAATAGCTCTAAAAAGAACATCTGTTGCACCACCAGCTGACCAAGGAACAATTATCTGTACCGGCCTTGTAGGAAAATCCACTCCACTTCCAATGGTAATTAATAGAATTAATAACAAAGCTAAAACGATAAATAGTCTTTTAGAAAACACCATTCTTCCCCCTTTCACAAAGAAATTTTTAAAAGTCATAATTTTTTTCTCACCCCCATTTAATAATTTAATTTTTTAATTTTTCTTTTACTGTAAAAATTTGTCTCGTGCTTTATTTCTCAAATATCGTTTTTATTTTGATATTAAAAATCTTTTTATTGTAAACTTAAAATCTACACTTTTTTTATAGCAAAAAATAATAAAATTGACAAGTGATTTTTTTAAAAGAAATTTAAAAGGGAAAGTTTAACAATAACAACCCAGGTTTACTTCTCTAAAAATAAATTAAAACCAAATTTTTAATTAGAGTTTAAAAATTAGTATTCCTTTTTATACTTTTCTATCAATTCTCTGTAATTTCCAACTACTTCATCTACTATTTCTTCCCAATGCTTATAAAGAGTTTTTCTTGCATTCTCCCCAACTTTTTTTAAAAACTCCTTTTGAGATAATATCTCTTTCATCTTTCTTGCATAGGTGATATGATCATTTTCTGAAAGAAAGCCATTAAAACCATCTATTACTCCTTCACCTTCTGCTACTGTCGATCCTTTTATAAGGAGAGATGGACATCCCATAGCAGAAGCCTCTTTTATCACAAGAGCAGAGGTATCATATAAAGAAGGAAAAGCCAAAAGATTAGCTCTTGCATAGTACGCCTTTAAAAGTTCCCTATCAAAAATCTTTCCTGTAAAAATGACTTTGTCCTTTATTTTTAGCTCTTCGGCAAGCCTTTTAAAATAGTCCTCATCTTTCCCCGTTCCAACAAATATGGCTTTAAAATTAACATTATCTTCTTTCAAAATACTTAAGGATCTCAAAAGTAGTTCTACATTTTTTTGCCTTACCATTTGTCCTACAAAGAGAATAACTGTATCCTCTTCTGATAAATTATGAATCCTATTTATCTTATTCTTGTAATCTCCCAAATTCTCAAGAGGAAAAAAGTCCGTGCCATTGGGAACTATCTTTACATCCTTCTTAAACCCATACTCTTTTAAAGTTTTTGCAGTTGCAGAATTTACAGTCCAGACCTCATCAACCCTATGATAAAATTCCACTATTATCTTCACCCCAATTTTTGCCAGGAAATCTGACTTTGTGGCCTCCTTAAAATCATCATAATATTTCGTATGAAAAGAAGCCACAATTGGAATTTTCTTCTTCCTTGCGATATAAAGTCCTAAAATGCCTGAAGAAAAGGGTGAATGCACATGAATAATATCAAAGGGAATACTCTCTATTTTTTTCACTACTTTAATGTCTAAAAAAGGTACACCGAACCTATAGGGAGGCCTTAAAATAACTGGAATAGAAAAATACCTTATTACTTCGTATTCTTCCTTATCTTTATATCCTGGGAAAGAGGGAGTTATAACATAGGCTTTTCCATATTTTTTGTTTATATAATAAGCGTAATTTTTCACTGCAATAGCTACACCATCCATTATAGGAGGAAAGGAGTCATTAAAAAGTCCCACAATCATTCCTTTATAACTCCTCATTCTCAAAATGAATAATACTTAAAAAGAGTAAAATAAAAGAATAAATAAGGGTAAAGATTATATTTTTAATAGCATCTTTCCATAATACTCCCTTTAGGATCCATTGATTTTCAAAAGAGGAAAGGCTCATAGGATTATACTCATTTAAATTAGGAAAAATGGAAATAAGGTTAAAAATTATAAAAATAGCAAAGAATATTCCTGCAGATTGAATAGTATTTTTTCCAAGAGAACTAGAAAAAATTAATAAAGATAGAACAAAGAAAACATATATTAAATAAAGAAGAGTTGCGAAAAGGGAACTATATATAGAAATCTCTTTAAAAAGAAAATAAGTATAATAGGCGCAAAGGATATAGGAGAATAGAACAAAAATAAAAGTTACAAAAAGTTGAAACAAAAACTTTGAAAGTAGCCATTTTTTTCTTTCAACCCCAAAAGAGAGTAATATGCTTGCTGTTCCCCTGTTTTTCTCTTCCGAAATACTCCCTATAAAAACTATTACAATCACGATAAAGACTATTTGATTTAGATTTTTAAAAAATTGCAATAAAGCATCCTTCCAAGTAGGAGGTGGAAGGTGAATAATAATTCCTTGCATCTCTGAGCCTGATGCAAGACTTTTTATTATATCGGGAGTAAACTTTGCAATCACAGGACTTCCTATGGAGAAGAAAAGAAAAACAAAAAGAAGCACATATATTTTACCAGTTTTAACAAGTTCTTTCCATTCTTTTTTCATTAATTTCAGGATCATGAGATCACCTCAAAAAATATATCCTCAAGAGTTGGCTCTGAAACTTCAAAATGCATAATAGATAAATTCTCTTGCACAATAATTTCAGGAATCTTCTTTCCCGCCCTTTGAAGATCTTTCACCTTTATTATTAAAGAATTCTGATTTTTAATCAAAACTTCCTCCACAAAATCCTCTTTCTTTACTCTTTCCATCATTCTTAAGGGATCATCAACTTTTAATTTCACAATTCTTCTAGAAAGTTTTTTCTTAATATTATCTAAGGTATCATTTAACAAAAGTCTCCCTTCTCTCAAAATCCCAACCCTATCACATATTCTCTCTACATCAGAAAGAATATGGGTTGAGAAAAACACTGTCTTTTCTCCTCTCAAAGACAAAATCAAATCCAGGATCTCTTTTCTTCCTTGAGGATCTAAGGACGAAGTTGGTTCATCCAAAATAAGAAGCTTTGGATCTGGAAGCAAAGCTTGAGCAATTCCAAGCCTCTGTTTCATACCTCTTGAAAAAGCCCCAATTCTTTTCTTTTCATTCTTAAGACCAACTATCTCCAGAACTTCTTCTACTCTTTTTTTATCCACGCCTATTATTTCAGATAGAACTTCTAAATATTCCTTAGCAGTAAAATAGTTATAAAAATTGGGTACGTCAGGAAGATAACCTATCCTTCTTAAATATTTTCTACTTTTTGATATATTTTCTCCTAAAACCAAAACACTGCCTTTTGTAGGTTTTGCAAGATTTAAAAGAATCCTTATGGTAGTTGTCTTTCCCGCTCCATTAGGCCCCAAATAACCAAAAATAACTCCCTCAGGGACCTCTAAGTTTAAATCATCTAACACCTTTTTAATTCCATAATATTTGTACAGATTATGCGTCTCTATTACATTCATACTACTTTCTTCCAAAAATAAAATAAATAACAGGCCCTAAAAACCCAAAGACAAGAATAATTATAAGCCATATTATTTTGTTTTCCCATCTGATTTCTTCTTTACTTCTTTTAAAAATATCAACGATAGCTGTTATTTGAAAAATTAATTGAACAACAAAAAGAGGCAAAAGCAACGGAAAATTCTGTCTCAATGCTTCCATTAATTATCTCTCCTTCCAATTAATAATTCAAATGTATTATACCAAAGGAGGCTTTAAAATATTAAATAAAATTAAAAAGGGGAGAGAACATTCTCCCTCCCCTTTAAAATTCTATGTTTCAGTTTAGCTTACTTTATAAAGAATTGTTCTGGGAATGCATTCAAAGGAGTGAAAAGTGGCGCATCACTTATTAGATATTCAGGGACATTTCTGAAATTATTCTTTACTATACAAAGGGACGGTAGAGCACCCACAGTACCTATAATCCATATATTCTTTCTATGAAGAGCAACAATTTGTCTAATAAGTGCATCTCTTTTTACTGTATCGGTAGTTTGATTGACTTGATCCCATAACTCATAAAGTTTTCTTATATCTCCTGTAGGTTCCTCTCCTTCTTTACCTTTTGTCCAGTACCATCTTGCATAAAGAGGAGCCCATGGACCATCGGTTATGGTTCCTAAAATTCTTCCAGGGCTTAAGATAAAGTTAGAGCATCTGTCCATTACCCATATACCAATCTCAATATCTCCCGAATTACAGTTAGTTACGTACAAACTTCTATCTATTTGCTTAATTATGGTCTTAATTCCTATTTTCTCCCAATAACTTTTGATAAGCTCCATAATACTCATATTAGCATTTCCAGGATAGGTAGTAAAACTGACAATTAGCTCGATAGGTTTGCCATCAGGTCCAAGCCTAAACCCATCTTTTCCTACTTTGAGTCCCATAGCATCAAGTAATATCTTCGCTCTTCCTGGATCATATTGAGCATATGCCTTCTCCCAGTATGGATCATAATAAGCAGCACCTTTGGGTATTGCAGCTTGCATTGGAGTTCCAAGTCCCATATACAGTATCTTGTTTATTTCATCTCTATTTATGGCAAGAGATAATGCTTGTCTAAACCTTACATCCTGGAAAAGTTGTCTCTTAACAGGATCTTTTACATTTTGGTTGAGATATATGGCAGGATCAGCCCCAACTGCGGATGCCCACTTTAAAACTCTGTAATTTCCTTTTTGAGCATTTTCCATAAATAGAGAATAATTAGAAACCCTCATATGTCTATCTTGACAATCAATTTCTCCCGCCACCGCCTTCATATTGATCATTTCTGCATCGCTTACTAAATAGTGGACTATCCTGTCAATATATGGAAGTTGATTTCCTTCAGGATCCACTACAAAGTAGTATGGGTTTCTTTCCATTACAAATACAGGTTCGTTGGGACTCTTGCTCACAACTTTCCATGGGGCAGTTATGGGAAGGTCAGGATTTTGTAACCAGTCATCTTTGAACTTAAAGAGTTCATACCACTTATTAAAACCTGCATCTTTTGCCATCTTCTCTAACTTATCTATAGGGGTATACTTGGGATGGAATTGCATCAAATAATGCTTTGGAGCATAATATGAGAGAGATCCCTGAGTATTATCTATATACCAACCCTGCGCAGGTATATCATAAATAAAGAGTGGTTTAGGTTCAGGAAAGATTATCCTAAAAGTATAAGTATCAATCTTCTCAAATTTTGCAATAGACTTTCCATCAGAACCCACAAATTGAGCGGGCATATTAGGAGTTAAATCTTTGATCATCTGAAGTAAAAGGTTGTCCATCGGACCATTTAATCCCTTCACGTATATGGAAGGTATATATTCTACCATCCTTTGAAACTGTGTACTTATCTACGAGCCATGGAAGAATCTTTTTACCATCAGAGCTAAACCTTAAAAGATTACATGCAGCAATAGATATTCTTGCAATCCCCCATCTATCTCCGGCTCCAAGCCAAGCCCTCCTCCAAGTCCCCCCATATTTACCAATTTCTTCATAAGGCTTCAAAACCACAGGGTTTTTAGGAAGTCTTTCCTCTATAGGAGGAAGCTTGCCTTCTTTTACAAGTTGAGCAAGAACTGGTGCTTCGTTATATTTCGGTGCAGAAAAAGTATTCCCAAGAAGAACTATAAGGATCAAAAGACTGATAAGTAATTTAGGATAATTTGACCTCATAACCAGCCCCCCTTTTTAATTTTGCAAACGCTAATATAAACGTTTGCCTAAACAAATTTTTATTCATTTATAATTTTTTGTCAAGCCAAAAAAAATAACAATTACTTTCTTAAAATCCCCCAAGAAGTTACTAAAATCCCTTCGTTTCTTATTACTTCTTGAACTTTGTCTTCTTGAAATACTCTATATTCCCAAACTCGCTTTTTTCCAATGAGGAGTTATAGCTTTTATTTCCTCGCTTTCTATAGATGGGTGAATATATAACTCCGAAATTCCTGATCTTCCCCGTTTATCTCCTCAAAGGGATAAGAAATCTGGAAAATTATCCTTTAAATATCTTGGAAGTCTAAAGGGAAGATTATACTTCTTACAATACTTGAACACTAAAGGAAGAAAAGTTCTTCCATAAAAGCCATAAAGGCTTCCCATATGATTGTCTATATGGGACACAGCTAATCCATACTTAAAAGCAAGCTCTATTTGAGCTTTAATCTCATCCTCTATATCGCCTTCCTCAGCCCTCTTTTCCAATTCCTCCACCGTTTCAAAAAAATGCCCATATGTATCAGTTATTGAAAGCTTAACTTTACCCTTCACAACAGGCCCCCACTTAATTTTTCCACTCACTAGTAAAGGTAAGATGTAAGCCGATATCTACTTTTTTATATTTACAAAAATCAACAGCTTCTATTACCCATGGGCACGTAATCATTAGAGATGCCGAAGAAATAAGGTCCATATCAAAAAGATCCATTATAGCCTTATTCATAGAATGACACATTCCAAAATCATCCGCGTTAATAATTAAAAATTTTTTCATAACGTTACTCCTCCTAATATGTTCATTAAAAGGAAAATTAACATAGTAAAAAGGGTGCTCAAAGCAAGAGTATTTGAAATAAAAACTTTATCTTCTCTATCTTCATCCCTTATATATAGAGGAATAATAAAGGGAGGGGGAAGGAGAAACATGGTTATTAAAGCTCTTTGGAATATATTATCAAGACCTAACATTTTATTTATTACAATGTAATTGATTAAAAACCCCAAAACTATGAGAACCACGTTTCTCAAAATAACTACTTTAAAGGAAAGAGAAAGATTTTCTTTTTGAAACTTTAATTCGTACCCTATAATTAAAGATATAAATGGCACAGTCATTACCGAAAGCATCTCAATAGTTTCTAATATGGAAGAAAGAAGAATATTCTTCATAAAAATATCAATAAGTTTTGTTTTTTGAAATATTATTCCAAGAAAAATAGCAATTATTACTGGAGTCTTAAGGAAGGAGTAAAGCATGCTCTTAAAATTCCAAGATCTTCTACCCTCTTTTATACTTAAAAGAATCCCTACAAGAACAAAGAAGACAAAGGTGACTTGTCCCAAATCAATAATGGCAAACTTAAATACATTTTCCGTCCCGTAAAAAACAGTAAATAAAGAATATCCCAACATTCCAGCCTCAAAACCTGTAAAAAGAAGATAGAAATACTTAGAGTCAACTTTTAAAAGCTTTTGAAAAAACCTTCCAATAAAAAGCAAAATAGTGCAAACTAAAAACATAATTACAACAATTATTAGATGTTTGGGCTCAATTCCTGTGCGAGAAAAGGATAAAAACAAGAGGGAAGGAAGAAAAACATTCACTACCAATTTTTTCAGTTCCGATACAGCATTCTCACTCACATAGCTTTTTATCCTAAAAAGATTTCCAAGAAGAAAAAGCAAAAATACCGGCAAAAACTTACTAAATACTGTTAAAAACATATTCTCCTCCTCCTACTCACCTATTATCTTCACAAGGACCCTTTTCCTTCTCCTACCATCAAACTCTCCGTAAAACACCTGTTCCCAAGGACCAAGATCAAGCTTACCATTAGTTATTGCAATCACCACTTCTCTTCCCATTATGGTTCTTTTTAAATGGGCATCCGCATTATTCTCTCCCACATTGTGATAATATTGATTATAGGGTTTTTCGGGAGCAAGTTTTTCAAGCCATATCTCAAAATCCTTTAAAAGTCCTGGTTCATCATCATTTATAAAGACGCTGGCGGTAATATGCATGGCATTACAAAGCAAAAGTCCCTCTTTTATGCCACTCTCCTCTACACACCTTTGAAGAGTATCCGTTATATTCACAAATCCCCTTCTTGTAGGAAGCTCAAACCAAAGTTCCTTTCTGTAAGATTTCATTTTTAATTATCACCTCCAGTATTCAGTTCCTCTATAAATTTATAAAACATTCTTTCAACTTCTTCCATGTCTGCTCCCTGTCTTACGTAATAAAAAAGCATTCTTCTTAAACAGTCGTTTCTTATATATCTTTCTGGACGTTTCATAAAATCAATATAAGAAGGTATAGAAAATCTTTTTTCAAGTTCAGACATAAAATTTTTAAACTTCTCCCATGCTATAGGGTCCCTCATAATATCCCCAATAGTAGAATTAATATGGTAAGTTCTCTTTATCTT
>NZ_JBMFQK010000019.1:0-12071 GCF_049968615.1 Dictyoglomus sp.
GGCAAGAAGAAAAGCAGGATGGGGTATCCTTAAGCAGGTTGGGATTGGAAACGGACCTTTTGGAAGGTATACCATAATAGGTCCACCGGCTTCAGAAAGAGAAACTCTCTCATCAATCAATTGGGATAATCCCAGGGCAACTCCATCTGCTGCTAAATCTTCTGAAACTGCAAAAGAACAGCTTTTGAGAACTGCATACTTCTCCAAAATGGCTGAAACATTCCTTCAATCTGGAGACCTTGAAGCAGCAAGATTCTATGCAGGGCTTGCCTTTGAAGGTGGAGCAAACTCGCCAAGAGTAATAGAATACAGACCTCCAAAAGAACTTCTTGATGCCATGGATAGCAAAAAGGCAGCAGAGCTAAACAAGCAACTTACCAAGTATAGCACTTTTTACAGGCTTGCTATGCCAAATTTTGAAAAACTACAGACTATTTTTACAGAACTTGAGCAGGTAAAAATTAAAAAAGAAGAATTAGAGAAAACAATAAAAGAAATTGAAACTCAGATCAAAGAGATAGAGGCAAAAAAACAAATAGCGGAGACCCCGGAGAAAAAAGTAGAAACTGATAACCTTCTTGCAAAGGCACTGGCTTTAAAGCAACAGGCAGAGGCTGAATATCAGGAGGCTTTGCAAAATGAGCAGAGGCTTTTAAATGAGAAACAGGTCATTGAAAGCAGGATAAATGAATTAAAAGCAAACGCATTGGCAAATGAAAAGAAATGAAAACAATAACAAATTCTTATCGTAAAGCATTTATTTACATATTTTGTCTGAGCATTTTATTGATAGCCAATATTTTATGGGCTCAAGAAAATAAGAATTTACCGCCAAAAAGATTTGTCCTGATGGTAAATTCAATTATTCCTGATGCTCCTGCTGAGAAAGCTGGTATTGCGGTCGGTGATATTATCTACTCTTTGAACCACAGATTGTTTTATGACAAAGAGACGACTTCTCTCGCGGAAGAATTTGTTATCTATCTTAAGTCGTTGCCCTCAGGTGATCATAATTTAGTAATTTTAAGAAAAGGAGAGAAAATTAAAGTCTCCATTAAACTTCCTCCTTCTTCAACTTCTCCAAGATTAGGCATTAGCATGGAAGTCTTAGAAAATGACCCTCAAATTTATTTTGATAAGGCTATTGACGCACTAAAAAGGGCTACAACACGGGATGATTTGAGAAAAGTAGTCAATCTATTTGAAAAAACTAAGGCACTATCTCCAACCTGGCCTGATGTATATCATAATCTGGGTTTAATTTATGAAAAACTTGATTACTATGACAAGGCTGCAGAAAATTTTACAGAATATTTGAGATATGCTTTAAGAGAAAATTCACCAGATGTTGAAAACATTGCTATGGCTATAAATAGAAATAAAAGAAAGTATGAAGTATTAGAAAGTGTAAAATCCAAGATGGTATATAGTACTTGGATTCTTATTAAGCAAGTTCCTCCAGGCAAGATAGGAGTCTCTATTAAAAAATTCAAACTTGATAAATCAGGTAGAATCTGGATGATGAATCCCTTAACTGAATTAACTGAAACCAAAATTGAGGGGTCGTTACAAGCAATTGTGGAAAGAAATATAAGAGAACATCCTATGTTCCCTGTAGAATTTGATGGAAGATTTTTTGAAATCAGAAGTTTTTATATATGGATAATTGAACATAAACTACCAACAGGACTTTGGCAAAAATTCTTCTATCCTGTGTATGAAATGTATAGAGGAGAAATAGATTTAGATTCATCCTTTCCCATAATAAAAATAAGATATTTTAGTAAAAATCGTGATGATGAGAAATACAATAGCTTTGATGAGGCACTAAATAAGACATTTCAAAAATTGAAAGAATATAAATTTGATGAGATGGAGGACTTTAAATATGAACTTCATTATCGTCTTGAATAGGAGGGTAATATGCTAAGAATTTATAAAATTTTAACTTTAACTATTTCTCTATTCCTTTCATTTGATTATGTCTTTGCTCAACAGTATTGTATCTACCAAAGAGATTTCAACCAGTGGCTATGTAACAATGTAAGAGGTGCTCAGCAAGCCTGTTATGCTCCGGATTATGTTGGAAATTTCCCTGATTATAATTCTTGTGAAAATGCAAGAAAAAGTGCCCTTCCTTATGATGTTCGTTGGCAGAGAATGTCAAGATGTGTTCCCTGTGGATCATCAAGAGAGCCTTCTTCTCAACAACCTCAACCTGAACCAAGAAATTCAGAACAGGAAAAGCTGGTAGAAGAAGCACGAAGAGAAGCTCAAAAACAACAGGATGCCAGAGAACAATATGTTAAATCTCTTCTACAGGAAAAAGAACAAAAGAATAGGGAATTTAAAGAAGAGGTCTTTAAGTTAAGTAGCCAAATGAAAACCTCTCCTCCACCTATGAACTCATTCCAAAAAGAACAATACAAGAAAGCTCTTGAGCAGGCATATTGTGCAGCCTATACTTCAATTAAGGCAGCAGAAATGGCTCTTCAAGGTAAGTTTGAAATTTCAAAAAATCTTATTACAGACCTTGAAAATATAAAAGCAACTGCTGGAGCAGGTTTTGATACTGAATATAGCGGTAAATTGTTATCATCTTGCCCTAAGGATATAAACTTCAAAATACCGGATGTCCGAATGTCTATAGAAAAGGACCCTCAATATGTAAAATATATTGAAATAACAAAAAATGTGCAGGCTTTGATTCCAAAGATAGAGGCAAACTTTAATGAACTGCAAACAATTCAAGAAAAGAAGGAGCAAGCCAAAAAAAAGATAAAAGAAGTTGAAGCAAAGATTGAGAAAGTAAAGAAAGATAAAGATAAGGCAAAAACTCAAAAAGATAAAGAAACAGATAATGACCTTCTTGCAAAGGCATTGGCTTTAAAGCAACAGGCAGAGGCTGAATATCAGGAGGCTTTGCAAAATGAGCAGAGGCTTTTGAAGGAGAAACAGGAAATAGAAAATAAGTTAGCTGAGATGAAAAACAAAATGTTAGCGGAGGAAAAGAGATGAGTGCGCCGAGTAAAGCTCATAGTATCCAGTTGGTGACCCTGTTTAAAGATGGTAATAAATGAAACAACTTAGATTGTTTGAGGAAGAAAGGGAAGTCCAACCACAGCAAAGGTTAGCAACCAGCTGTGTAGTGAACTCTGCATTCAGTGAGGTGAGGCAGAGGAGTTTGGCAGAAGATCGTTATTATGGCATAAGTGGGAATATGCCACCGATAGAGGAAGAGCGTAAACTTTCAGCAGTTCTTAAACTCCGTGAGGTATAATCCATTGCCGTTAACGAAGATATATAACTTGACCTTTACACTATTCTCTTATTGAGGAGGTATCCCTGAAGAGCCGTGTGCTGTAAATCAGCAAGCACGGTTCTGTGAGGGGCGTTAAATAACCGAAAGGAGGTTATAAAAGATGTCTACTCGACAAATGAAAATTGGTGTATACCTTATAGGACTGTTTGTTCTTTTGTTCTTATCAGGATGTGCTTCAGTTGAAGAAGCCATAAAAGGTGAGGAAAATTTTTGGAGTGGACAATACGATGAAGCAATTGAATATTTTCAAAAAATAGACCTAAACGATAAGTATGTAGGAGGATATAGTAGATTTGTAATGGGAGTGGCATTTTATAAAAAAGGAGATTACCAAAATGCTATAAAGTATCTTACAGAAGTCATAGAGAATTGTGAAAAAATTAATTGTGCAACTTGGGGAATGCTACCAGCGTGGTATTTTTGGCTTGGTAAAGCCTATTATGATACAAACAATTATAAAAAAGCTATCGAGAATTTTTCTATAGCTGCATCTATCGCGGAAGAAAGGCCAGTTCCCCCTTTTGATACTCCCAGTTGGAAGAGATGGTTTTCTCTTGTCCCCCCTAAAAATGCAATTCTATTTTGGCTTGGTAACGCTTACTATAGTAATGGGGAATATCAAAAGGCAATAGAGAGTATAAACAAATCTATTGAGTTAGATCCAAAGGGTTCTGCTGATGTTTTTTCAACGCTCGCCTTAGCTTATGGAAAGATGGGTGAATATGAAAAAGCTATCGCATCGGCAAAAAAAGCTATAGAGGTTGAACCTCAAAATACTTTTGGCTATTCAGCATTAGGTCTAATTCAAAAAAAGATTGGACAGAAATCAGAGGCTATTAAGTCATTTAAAAAAGTAATTGAACTTACTCCTGAGAGACCAGAACCATATCACCTCATTGCAAGAATTTATCTTGATGGCGAAAATTATGAAGCGGCTATAGATATTTTAAGAAAATCTTTACAACTTAATAAAGATGACTTTGAAGCCTTATTGTTACTTTCCGGAGCACATTTGGTTACTGGTAACTACCATGAAGTTCTTGATTTTTCAAGTAGGGCTATTGAGTTAAATACAATAATCGATGTTGGCATGGGAATAAAACTTAGTGCAGATAAAAGTTACCTGGAGGTAGAAAGCATTATTAACTCAGGTCCTGCTGATAGAGCGGGAATAAAGGCAGGAGATAAAATCATAAAAATTGATGGTCGGTCTACTGAAGGATGGGATGTAAATAAAGTGGTAAGCAGCCTAAGAGGGGAAGAGGGCTCAAAGGTCACTCTAACAATAGAAAGGAAGGAGTGGGATAAACCCAGGGATGTTACACTAATTAGAGAGAAGATTATATATAAACAGGCTGCTCCTGCTTTTGCTATAAGGGCTTTAGCTTACAGAGAACTGGGTAAAAAAGAGGTATTTTTGAAGGATGCAGAAATGGCTTATTCATTAAATCCCAACAATAGCTGGGCAAAATCTGCTATTGCTGTTGCATTAATTGATAAAGGGGATTATGGTCAGGCTTTGAAAATTCTTTCTACTATAAAAGATAGCCCCTTCGATAGAGTGCTCGAAGCAATAGCCTATGCAAAATCGGGAGATATAAAAAGTTCCGTTAGTATTTGTCAGGAACTTCCTGAAGATTATTTCATTACAAGAAGCAAGTTCCGCCAGAGCTATATAGCTTCCCTGCAGAATGCTTTAAAACCCTATAAAGACTCTAAACTACAAGTTGCCAAAGAGTTAGAAAAGAAAGAGCAATATAAAGAGGCTATTAAAGAATATCAAGACTATCTGAAACTTGCTGATGAAAAAGAAGCCAAAGAGGTGAGGGCCTATATTGCTGAACTTATGATGAAATATCCTCAATACTTTGCTCTTACTGAAGAAGCAAGAAAGATGGTTATAAGAGCAGAAGTATATACTTCTGAAGGGAAGTTTGAAGAGGCAATAAAAGAATATAAAAAAGCACTAAAGGAATCTCCCTTCTTTCCTGCTCTGTATAAGGCATTAGCCCTAAATTTTGCTCAGCTTAAAGATTACAAGCAGGCTATTAAAAACATGAATATTTATCTTGACCTTTATCCTGACGCACCTGATGCAAGAACTGCAAAAGACGAGATTTACAGGTGGGAATTCTTAATGGAAAAGGGGGAGTAAGTAATGGTGAGGAAAATTTTCATTTCCATTCTTCTATTTGTTATTTTATTGCCCTTTTCATCTAATTCTTTAGCCCAGGATTCCTGCAAAGATTCGCTAAGTATAGCTGATTTGAAGGAAAGACTTATTAAATTGAAAAAAATTCGTGAGGGTGCAGAAAAAGGGATTATTGATAGTGACAGAATTATGATGAAAGCCCAGGAAATTATTCTTCTGGCAAGGGCAAGAGGAGATACAAAAGCAGGCCAGGTTGCGGAAGAGGCATTAAGACGGGCAGAAAAATCAAAAAATGAGCATAGGAAAAATAAAGAAGAAGCAGAAAAAGAAATTCTAATCCTTGAGCAATACATAAATACTGCTAAACAGAATGGCCTCAATTGCATGAAAGATGTATGTAATAAATACAGGGAGCAAGTAGATCGTGATAAAATAGTATTAAAAAGATTTTTAGAAGAGGCAGAAAGAAGAAATAAAGAATGGGAAGAAAGATTGAAAGAAGTTGAAAAAGAGATAATTGAATATTATGCGGATTTAGCTTCAAATCTTCTTCCAGCAGTAAGTGCATATTTAAAAGCAGATGCTATAGCAAAGTTGAAAGTAATAATTTCAGAAGAAGTTTTAAAAAATTATAGTAATCCAGTTATAACGAAGAGGTGGATTGAGGCTTATAATAATTATGAGAAAGCCTTACAACATGTTAATGCGTTAGAAAATATTTCTTTAACTATCGATTCCATCAGATATGTCGTATCCGAGCTTCAGATTATAAAACACAACATAGACCAAGCAGAAACAGAGCTTAGAGCAATTCTTTCTGATCCAGAGTTTAAAGTTTATTTATCTGAAACAGGGCAATTTGGAGCAGGGTTAATTTTAGACAGAATAAAAGAAATTTTAGAGGGAAATCCCGAAACTCTTATAACAAATCCACGAATTGGTATAATAAATGCCATATCTAGAGGCCAGATATATGCAAATTTACTTGTTAATATTCCTTATCATGGTGTGAAAATAACTTTGATGGATGAGGAAATAGATCGTGAGTACAAACTTACTGATGAACAATTGAAGGCATTAAATACACTAACTGACCAAAATAGAAAAACTATGCAAAAAGTCAAAGATTGTGAAGAATATTCAAAAAAATACTATGATAAAAATAAATAATTCGGAGATGTAATATGTTTAAGGGATCTTTTTGCTTAGTTTTAACAATTGTTATTATAGCAACTACTTTTGTTGATGTAGCCTTTCCCTTTGGCATGAGCTGTGATGGTTCTCAGTTGAAAACCGATAGTGGTTGGGTTTTTATACCAAGTGGGCAGACAGTAGAAGTTATGATAGGTGGGGTAAGGTATAGATGTGTAGGTTGCGGTAGATGCACACCGATTTCTCAGGCGCCTTCAACAAGTGGCTATACTGGTGGATTTAGAAGCACAGGTAATTGGAAGATGGATATGATGCTGGTTTTAGTACAGAGTTTTATGCAGGGATTTATGAAGGGACTGCAAGGAGGACAAGTAGGTAAATCCTCAGTGCAAACCCATACAAGGGTTCAAGTGGATAAAGAATCTGAAGAGAGAGATCTCAAGGAATGGCAGAATGAGGTGAAAAAACAAATTGAAGAGATGCAAAAACAATATGCCTTAATGAGAGAGAATGAGTTTAAAGAAAAGAAAAATAGGTTAATAAATAAGTTAAAAGGACCTGATTCTTTATCAGATGATTCTTCATCCTTGAAGAGTCTTAAGTGTAGCGCATATTGGAGTCTTGAAGCAGCAAAGATAATATCATCGGATAATGGTGACTCATTTGAAAAGGCAAAAATATATAGCGAAAATTCGGCAAAGGCTATGCAAGGAGATCTTTCTAATTGCCCTGACATCCAAATAGGAATAGATGTTCCTGGTTCTGATAAATCCAGCATTTACAAAGCAGAATTTCAACAGGAATTACTTAAAGTTGTTACTCAAGAAATGAATGAGAGAGTGAATTTATTAAATGAAATTAAAAAGAAAAAAGATGAAAAGTCCCAGGAAGTTGTGAAAATAGAAAAAAGGATCAAGGAAATTGAGGATAAGAAAATGTTAGCTAAAAATGAAATTGAAATAAAAGAGTATAATAGTCTTCTTAATGAAGCTTTAAAATTGCTTGAAGACGCTAAAAAAGAGGAAAAAAAGGCTGATGAAGAACTTATAAAGTTGAATCAAGAAATAAAAGCAATTGTTGAAATAAACAAAACTGTTTTTAATGTAAAGGGGGTGGAGGGTAAATAATGGTAGTAAGTTTTTTGCGAAACTTATTAATTTTAATAATTAATCTATTATTATTCTTTTCATACGGATTTTGTGGTGATGCGATTTCTAATGAGGCAAGAGAGCATTTTATAAAAGGCAAGAAATTAGTTGAATCAGCTCTTTCTCCATTAAATTTTGTGGAGGCTGAAGAGGAATTTGAAAAGGCTATAGAATTGGCTCCAGATTGGGCTGAGGCATATTATAATCTCGCATTGATATCAGCAGAAATAGGAAAGCCTGTAAAGGCAATAAGATCATTTGAAAGGTATCTGGAAATTACAAAGAATCCGGCTGATAAGAGTGAGGTGCTTTTAGAGATCTCAAGACTTAAAAAGATAAGAGAAACAAAAAGAAGGATTGGACTATCTGGTATAAGCATTGTTGCAATGCAGGATGGTATATATTTAATGAATGTTTTGCCGGGCTCAAAGATTGAGAAGGCAGGTTTTAAAAGTGGTGATAAGATTATAGAGGTTAACAAAAGAAGTTCGGTAGGAATCAAACTTGAAGATTTTTACAGATTGATAGAGACACCCCTTGAAGACCCAAGACTTCAGGGTAGATTTTCAATATATGGCAAAAGGACAGGGATTGAGAATGTGGTAGGAATAACCATAATTAGAGGAGGCAGACAACAAGTTATCCCTACTTCCCTTGATGTATTTAAAAGCAATGTGTATGAGATTGAAGAGGATGAATTTGAGGATGTGGTTATTAAAAATAGTATGCCTATATTTGTAGTCTTCTGGGCAGATTGGTGCTCTTTTTGTATAAAATTTACCCCAGTGATGGAACAAATAGCTGAAAAATATAAAGGGAAGGTGGGGGTTGTAAGCATAAATATACAAAATAACAAGAAAATTTACGAAAGGTTCAGGATTCAGGCAATCCCAACCACTATACTTTTTAAAGAAGGTAAACAGGTAAGCTCTGTTACTGGATATAAGAATGAGGCTGATATAGAAAAGCTTCTAACCAATCAAAGCATTAAAGAAGATTAAAAATCAACATGGTCGATTTATAATAGAACTTAGAATCAATCAATGAGGCATGGAAACGAGAAAAGGAGGGTTTATCATGAGGCAATTGGCTATTTTCCTGATTAGTTTTATCATTCTCAACCTTATTTTCAATACTTCAGCAAGTCCAGAAAATTCTGATAAGGTGAAATCTACTAAAAAAGAAGAAAAAATCTCATTAAGCAGTGAAACCAGTGCATGTATCGCATGACACAGGATGTATACACCAGGCATTGTGGAGGACTGGCTTAAAAGCCTGCATTCAAAAACAACACCATAGGCTGGCTGAAGGGAGTTTATCCCGATAAGCGTAGTAAAATCGGAGTAATAGGCAAGTTTTTCCAAAAAACCAAATTTACTTTTAAGATCTCTTTAATTCCCTACAATCGTCCCCCATGGGCAAGGAAAACCACTCATAACTTCCTACCCCAGAAAAGGCAGGTAGTTTTTTTCTTTTTTTATCACCATCAAAGGAAATAGAGATTATCGTGTTGGGTCCTTATTAAATTATCATGTCCCCCTGATTCTTATTGATTCATCTTAGACAAGGACAGTTTCTTCCACTACTGCATTCCATAATTCTCATATTACCTTCTTCTTATATGTGTTTCGAGAACGTAAGCCCTTTTTAAAATAATCAGGTGAGTTCTAAAAAGAGGAGCTTAAAGAAGAAAAGATCTTCTGGAATTGAAATTCAAAAAGGCGAAAAAATCCTCTTGACAAGTCGGGGATGGTATATTAATTTACCAGAATTTTGGAAAAACTAAAGAGGCTGTGTCATAATTCACTTAAAATATCCCCTCCAAACAGATAAATTTATAGAAAGACACTTCAACCCTTATTATTTTTCTATTTTCTTTTTAATTTTTCCTGAATTTATCTTCTCAACCCCTTATGAACTATTCAATCCTAATAATCTCTCCTGTTTTGCTAACCCCTCTTTCAAACTTAAACCCAATTCCCTTAAATAATTCCTAATCTTTATAAAGTTATGCGCAATACACATCAAGACATATTCCCCTTTTACCTTCTTTAAACCACGCAACAAAAATTCCTTAAACCCTAAATTATAACTCATATTCCCAATCACAGGCTCAACCGGGATGTTAGAATAATTTTGTGTCTAAGGTTAGAAGAAAAGGAGGGTACAAATTGGATCAGAAGACATTTGAAATGATCAAAGACAAAGCTATTGAATCAATACTGAGGAAACATTATTGACAGACTCAAACAGGGAAAGTGCAGAATCCTGTCCCTATACTCAGGGCAAAAGCATATGACCTTTTACAACTTTTTAATATGAAATTCTACCAGGAGACACAAAATTCTTGACAAGCGCGCACTTATCTTCAATAGCTTTCTGGCAGTAGAAGCATCAAGTTTGACCTCCCTATACTTCCTTAATATAGGAAGTAATTCGCCTATTATAGGAGCAAGTCTCTTAGCACAAATAAAATCCATTATCTCCCATATCTTCTTGAGTGCTATGAATACCTTCTGGTCATAAATCCTCTGTCGTTTCCTTCTGGGTCTTCTGCCTACATCTGCAACCATTACCGTATTAGAGTTGACTCTTACCTTCCTCCCATGATTCCTTAAAAGATAAGATGCATAACAACGATCATACCCAGTGAGTGCTACAAATTCATCAAGAATTACCCCCTTCTGCTTCTTAGAGGACTTCTGATACCTCTCAGATACTATCTTCGTCAGTTTCTTCCTTTCTTCCATCGTTAACCTCATCTCTGCCTCCTGTAGACATTTTTATCAGGAGACATTATGATATTTTCATATAGATTTTTAAATGAGGCAACGATTCAGTTTCATATAGATTTTTGATGAGGCAATTCGGGTTAAAAAATAATAGTTCCTTTTTTGATATATACCAACATCATATCCAAAGAGGAGGGAGGGTGGTATATGGGTAAGAAAGGTTTATACATAATTATGTTATTTCTTTTTGCAGGGATTGTTCTGATTCTCCCTGCCTATTCCCAGAATATACCTGAGCCAAAACCCAAGATACATTGTTCCTATGATGGCAACTGGTATTCTCCTGAAGAGTATAAAATCTATTGCAAACCCCCTCAAAAACCTAGTTACTATATTGATTATTCAGAATATAATCGCTGGCTCTGCAATAATGTTCGTGGTGCTGAAAAGGCTTGCTGGGATCCCGGGAAAGGAGGTGATTTTCCAAGTTTTTCTGCCTGTGAAAGTGCCAGACGCAATGCCCTTCCTTATGATGCTCGCTGGCAGAGGATGTCAAGATGTGTTCCTTATGGCTCCACAGGTGAAGGCAGAACACAACCGAAACCGTATGAAGACTCTATGAGGGAGGAGCAAGAGAGAAGAAAGCTTATTGAAGAGCTTATGAAAACAGAGGAAGAAGCCCAACGACAGAGAGAGGCTTTGAGAAAGCTTGAAGAAGAACGGATGAGGGAACAAATATATAAAGAAAAAGATAATGCAGGAGCCATATACTTTGCAATGCTTGATGAAAGACCGCCTGTTTATTCTGCAAACCCAGAAAGATACAACAGAGCATTGCAACAGGCATATTGTTTAGCAACTCAATCAATCAAAGCAGCAGAGATGGCATTAAATGGAAATTTTGATTTATCAAAAAATCTTATGACAGATATAGAGTCTGCAAGAAATGCTTCTGAGAAGGGTTTTGATAGTCCGATAGAAAAAATTAATGACTACAAGGAAAAGATCAAAAAGGAAGAGAAAGACGACCAGCTCATAAAAGAAGCTATGAGACTAAATCAGGAGGCAGAAAAAGAATTTCAGGAGGTTACAAAAAGGGAACAAGAGCTCATAAAAGAGAAACAGGATATAGAGAACAAACTAAATGGGCTTAAAACAGCTATAAATAATATAATGGAGACTGAAAATAAATGAAAAATATGAACCAAATACTAAGGAGGTACGCTATGTTTATCATCTTCCGTGCAGACCATCCATTTATCTTCATAATTCAGCATAATAAGACAGATGCTATACTATTTATTGGGAGGGTTTATGAACCGGGTAAATAATCAGATTGCTCTAGCAAGGGGAGGAGGTCAAGGGATAAAGCCCAATAATATATATAACAAAAATTATTCACAGGAGGTTGTAAAGTGAGAAAGCAGGTGTGTCGTCCTGAATGCTACGAGTGTGCAGTAGATTGCTGGAGAGGTAGTATTTTTTTTGTTAGGTGGCTGCGTGGGAAAGTGCAGTGATGAGGAGTGTGAAACGGTATGTGAATAAACAAAAAGTATGGGGAGGGT
>NZ_JBMFQK010000020.1:0-2293 GCF_049968615.1 Dictyoglomus sp.
AGCCGCATACGAGGAACTAAAAAGATTAGTTTGTAGCGTACCTATAAGGGATTGAAACAATACCTCACAACTGTAGTCTTCCAAACTGGATAAAGTTTGTAGCGTACCTATAAGGGATTGAAACCGTAATTCCTCACTTCCCTTCAAGTACTTTATCTGCGTTTGTAGCGTACCTATAAGGGATTGAAACCCATTCCTGCTGAGTGGTATATCTGAGGTAGAACTGGTTTGTAGCGTACCTATAAGGGATTGAAACTACTGCCCCCATTGCTTTAGGAAATAGAATATCATCGTTTGTAGCGTACCTATAAGGGATTGAAACCATACGAGAAGATTGTAATTTGGGCGTTTTCATCTGGTTTGTAGCGTACCTATAAGGGATTGAAACAAAATTGGCGCGATAAGGGTAAGAGGGGGGAACGAGGTTTGTAGCGTACCTATAAGGGATTGAAACGACTACGGCATCAGAGGAGACGGCGTTACAGATTGTTCGTTTGTAGCGTACCTATAAGGGATTGAAACTCCTCTTCTGTGTGAGAAGTTTTGCAAGCCTTGCTATGTTTGTAGCGTACCTATAAGGGATTGAAACTAGAGTAGTAGTTATTCCCAAATTTCTCCAGTCTTAAGTTTGTAGCGTACCTATAAGGGATTGAAACTTCTTTCCACAGCAGGGACACTTGAACTCGTCCCTGCGTTTGTAGCGTACCTATAAGGGATTGAAACCCTTCTCCTTGGAGCTTGGACCCCTGCTGTGTAGTCCGTTTGTAGCGTACCTATAAGGGATTGAAACGAGAGAGAGGCATAGATGTTTAAGAATACGTCTAAGGTTTGTAGCGTACCTATAAGGGATTGAAACGAATTAAATCCGTAGTCTTCTAAGCCTGATGTATCAAGTTTGTAGCGTACCTATAAGGGATTGAAACAATATAGAGAAAAAGAAAAGAAAGTACTTTAAAATTGTTTGTAGCGTACCTATAAGGGATTGAAACGAGTAGGAATAAACACTCCGATTGAACCTGATTGGGGTTTGTAGCGTACCTATAAGGGATTGAAACAAATTTATGCAGAATCCATAACTTATCAACATTTATGTTTGTAGCGTACCTATAAGGGATTGAAACGGTTGATCCCTCTTTTTGATTTGCATTTAGGGAGCCAGTTTGTAGCGTACCTATAAGGGATTGAAACTTTCTAAAACTTCTTCTTCCTCAAGTTCCCAGTCCTGTTTGTAGCGTACCTATAAGGGATTGAAACTCGAATCTCTCCTCGAGCTCGTCCTCATCGAGCTCGTTTGTAGCGTACCTATAAGGGATTGAAACGCTCCAATATCCTTCATTCTTTGAATAAGAATTGGTCTGTTTGTAGCGTACCTATAAGGGATTGAAACTCATATCAGCTGACGTAATTTGCAAGGGATGAATATCGTTTGTAGCGTACCTATAAGGGATTGAAACTCGAGCTCTATGCCTTCTTGCTCTTTCACAAAACCCCGTTTGTAGCGTACCTATAAGGGATTGAAACTTTTTCTTTGCTTCAATTTCATTTATTCCTGATACTGGTTTGTAGCGTACCTATAAGGGATTGAAACATATTTCTTGAGTGAGTTTAGCTTCTAGATCTTTGGTTTGTAGCGTACCTATAAGGGATTGAAACTGAACAGCTTGAGGCAAGAGGGGAGGGAGGCAATCAGTTTGTAGCGTACCTATAAGGGATTGAAACATGACCATCCCCTCTCACATCAAAAACATAAGTATGTTTGTAGCGTACCTATAAGGGATTGAAACTGACAGGCCCTAATGGGAGAGTCTTTAATGAGCTGTGTTTGTAGTGTACCTATAAGGGATTGAAACCCATCTCTTTCGTAAGCGCTGCTCCAACGTGTTTACGTTTGTAGCGTACCTATAAGGGATTGAAACCCGGAGCTCCCTGATATGGAGTTTGAAATATAAAGGGTTTGTAGCGTACCTATAAGGGATTGAAACATTTTGAACCAAATAAATCAAACAACAAATACATTTGTTTGTAGCGTACCTATAAGGGATTGAAACAAACCTTATGGAGTTTATAAAGATGTTTTACAAAGGTTTGTAGCGTACCTATAAGGGATTGAAACAAAAGTATGTGGAGTTGCTTTATGCCTCTCAAGACAGTTTGTAGCGTACCTATAAGGGATTGAAACATTTTGGCTCAATCGATATCTCACGCCCTTTTGCCCAGTTTGTAGCGTACCTATAAGGGATTGAAACAAAAGTATGTGGAGTTGCTTTATGCCTCTCAAGACAGTTTGTAGCGT
>NZ_JBMFQK010000021.1:0-1345 GCF_049968615.1 Dictyoglomus sp.
ATAAGGGATTGAAACACAGCGTCCTCGGAAACTTGTGCTTCATCTGCTATAGTTTGTAGCGTACCTATAAGGGATTGAAACGTGCCTCGGGGGGCATAATATCCAGAATTTCCCAGTAAGTTTGTAGCGTACCTATAAGGGATTGAAACGTACCTGCGGATGGGGTAATAGAAGAATCCATAGATGTTTGTAGCGTACCTATAAGGGATTGAAACATAAAACAGCCAAGAAAACTTCCTCGTCTCTAAATCGTTTGTAGCGTACCTATAAGGGATTGAAACGCCTTTGCCAAGTGGGCTGGAGTTTTGATTTTCTTCGTTTGTAGCGTACCTATAAGGGATTGAAACAGTAACAGAGATGCATGGATTCTCATAGAGAATCTTGTTTGTAGCGTACCTATAAGGGATTGAAACCTAAACCAGCGATCGAGCTCATCCTCGTTAAGCTCGTTTGTAGCGTACCTATAAGGGATTGAAACAAATAAAAATTCTGAAAAAATCTCATTTTCCTGACAAGTTTATAGCGTACCTATAAGGGATTGAAACTTGGCCCTAAGAATTGGGAGGAGGAAAAGAGAGTTTGTTTGTAGCGTACCTATAAGGGATTGAAACAAATCAATTATATTTTAACATGCTTTTTACAAAGGTGTTTGTAGCGTACCTATAAGGGATTGAAACAAAGGTGTGTATACTTATAGTAGAAAATTTTAAAAGGTTTGTAGCGTACCTATAAGGGATTGAAACTCCAGATTGACTTCCTTGACCTCATAGCCATATGCCGTTTGTAGCGTACCTATAAGGGATTGAAACTATGATTTCCTGGATGAAGAAGAGGTTGTGGAAGCGAGTTTGTAGCGTACCTATAAGGGATTGAAACAATGATCCTGAGAAAATTTGGGAAGAGTTAAAGAAAGTTTGTAGCGTACCTATAAGGGATTGAAACAGTTTCTCCGTTTACGGTTCGCAAGTGGCTTCGTTCAGTTTGTAGCGTACCTATAAGGGATTGAAACTTTTCTTGTTTCTTTTTATTCCTGTATTTTCTCATAGTTTGTAGCGTACCTATAAGGGATTGAAACCCCAAAGTCAAGCTAAAAAGCAAAATCAAAATACAAAGTTTGTAGCGTACCTATAAGGGATTGAAACCCTCATTCTCTTTGTATGCCCTTAGTGCAGTCGCAGGTTTGTAGCGTACCTATAAGGGATTGAAACAGATTTACCCCTGGAATTTCAAAAACTTGGATATGCTCGTTTGTAGCGTACCTATAAGGGATCCTTGAAACTATTTTACCATATCAGAAAAACCCTAAATTAACTTTAAAATTATATTAATTGACTTTTAAAGAGTT
>NZ_JBMFQK010000022.1:0-1115 GCF_049968615.1 Dictyoglomus sp.
CTTACTTATATTCCTTTTTTTTGTATTTTTACTTCTATGTTTGTAGCGTACCTATAAGGGATTGAAACAAACAAGGTTTGAAAACGGACAACATAAACAATATCGGTTTGTAGCGTACCTATAAGGGATTGAAACCAAAACATCGTGGAAATAAAAGGAAAATTATGCATCTCGTTTGTAGCGTACCTATAAGGGATTGAAACTTCGAATTCCTCGATATATCACTTCTTCTTTGTATTTGTTTGTAGCGTACCTATAAGGGATTGAAACTGTACTTTTTATTCCTTTTATCTATATCTTTTCTTCGTTTGTAGCGTACCTATAAGGGATTGAAACCAGCAAGCGATCAGGACGTATACGATGTAGGTATTGCACTTGCAACACTCCAAAAGCATGCGATCGATGGAGTGTACAGAGAAAGGGATGTAATGTACGAGAATTTTTAGCGCGTAATAATTAATAATTAAATTGAAAGGAGGTGAAATTTTGGCTGTTTCTACAAGAAAAGTAATAAGAATGACCTTTCTTGATTCTGGAGGATCAACATATACAATTACAATTCCAGATCCAAAAGATAATTTAACTGATCAAGATATTTTGAATGCAATGGACTTAATAATTCAGAAAAATATAATTCAGGGAAGATCAGGAGACTTGGTAGAAAAAGTTGATGCAAGAATAATTGAAACTACCACAAACGATATCTACAATCCTTAAGTAAGGGGGTGAGGATTTGGGGATGGCCAAAGCGGCCATCCCCATTATATGAAGATAGGAGATTTTAAAATAATTTTTAAGGACGAGGAGCTAAACTTCTTTGACAGAGAAGATAAATTTTTATTTTCAATTGGATTTAAGGGGAATATTTTAAGGTTGCAGGAACTTTTAAATGATAACCCAAAAAAGCTTAAGATTTCCTTATCCCTTTTTCCTTTTGGAATTGGCATATGGGATATTTCAGGAGAAAAGATAGGAGTAATAACCTTGAGGTTATGGTGATGAGAGACAATTTTGATAAAGCATTTAATTGTTTGTAGCGTACCTATAAGGGATTGAAACGCTATAATTTTTTCTATTTCAAGGATTGTAGTGTTGGTTTGTAGCGTACCTATAAG
>NZ_JBMFQK010000023.1:0-1112 GCF_049968615.1 Dictyoglomus sp.
CGCTACAAACAAGAGAGGGCATCTCAATTTTCCAATTTTCCTCTCCCGTTTCAATCCCTTATAGGTACGCTACAAACGAATTTTGTATTGACAATTTTAAAAAAAAAATGGTAGTTTCAATCCCTTATAGGTACGCTACAAACTGGAATTGGAAGATCTAAAACTTGGAGGTTTTACCTGTTTCAATCCCTTATAGGTACGCTACAAACACGTTTACGTAAAAACTTTCAAGTCTCATAGGCACGTTTCAATCCCTTATAGGTACGCTACAAACGGAGGCCAAATCTCAGTATTGCCTTTCCTAAGATTTGTTTCAATCCCTTATAGGTACGCTACAAACTTTAAAGGGGGAAGGGGTTCATTGGGGATTTGGAGAGTTTCAATCCCTTATAGGTACGCTACAAACCAAATTTGGTACATCTAATTTAGATGGTGTCTTAATGGTTTCAATCCCTTATAGGTACGCTACAAACAGTTCTTGGAATTGTGTCAAAGACATAATTCCGAGGTTTCAATCCCTTATAGGTACGCTACAAACGAAGCGGAGGCACGCATCGAAAAAAACTTCGAAATAGGTTTCAATCCCTTATAGGTACGCTACAAACCAGGGACGAGTTCAAGTGCCCCTGCTGCGGTAGGAAGTTTCAATCCCTTATAGGTACGCTACAAACTAGAATATCATCAATATTAAAACTCCAAGTTTCATGTTTCAATCCCTTATAGGTACGCTACAAACGCTACAGATACTCCAGTTTTATTCACCAATTGGAATTGTTTCAATCCCTTATAGGTACGCTACAAACAATTTAGTCACAGAAGCTCTTTTTGATAAAAATGCGAGTTTCAATCCCTTATAGGTACGCTACAAACATTTCTCTACTTTTCATATCACGCAATAAACTTACGGTTTCAATCCCTTATAGGTACGCTACAAACTGGCTGTACGATGAGCTACATCGTCAGGCTTTTCCATGTTTCAATCCCTTATAGGTACGCTACAAACAAGCCTCCTTAAAAGTGGAGTTAAGCTATGAATATTAGTTTCAATCCCTTATAGGTACGCTACAAACTTTTAACATGCTTTTTACAAAAGTGTCAAGAGATTTGTTTCA
>NZ_JBMFQK010000024.1:0-876 GCF_049968615.1 Dictyoglomus sp.
TCTTTCCATAAATTTTACTTTGAATATTCCTTATCAATCTTTGGAGTAGGAGTTGGAATATACTGGTTTCCCCAACCAAGATTTGAATCCCTGTTTGTGTCAAAGCCTGCACCCGCATCATGTCGTGCTCTTTCATCAGGACCATTTAATCTATTGTAGTCAGATGGTTGATTTGCCTCTTCCGAAGCTCTGTGGCTGCTTCCTGAAATGCCTTGAGCACTATCGTATGGAGAATCATTACCTGCAAAGGCAACACCTGTCATCAAAAGCCCTGAAATAATACCTGATACTAATAACTTTTTCATAACACACCTCCAGTTTTTTATTTTTTTCTCAGCCCTGGATGGGCTTCAAAATAGTCAATAAGCTCATCATCTGATTATTTACCCGGTTCATAAAACCTCCCCATAAATAGTATAGCATCTGTCTTATTATGCTGAATTATGAAGATAAATGGATGGTCTGCACGGAAGATGACGGGCTTTTTTATTTTCGGCGGATGTACAGATACTATTGCCCGCTCTTGTATCGCAGTTACGGCAGCTGCCTCTGTGCCTTCCTCATTGACCTCTACAAATGCCTTGTGGATTACATCGCTTATCTTAAGCTTTTTTGTGCCATCTATGCCTGAAAAGTCAGCAGAATCAGAAAAAGCAGTTGGCATGCCCATCCCAGGAAATACTTGGTTGAGTGAATATGCTGTTTCAAACTTAAATCTTGGTAGATATAAATCTACAGGTGTTAATCGCATGCCTTTCTTAATCTCTACTATTTTTTTTAGGGTCAGGTTTTTTTCTACATTCTTTAAATCCTTCTTTGGAAGAAGTATTAGCATTGATAGCTCTTCTTCATAGGGAAGTTCAAGAGCCTGGAGCT
>NZ_JBMFQK010000025.1:0-874 GCF_049968615.1 Dictyoglomus sp.
CGGAGTAGTTGTAGATACCCCTCTAAAAGAGTGGAATGAGGTAAAAGTCAAAGGAACTTGAAGCCAAAATTGATCAATTGGTTTATAAACTTTATGATTTAACAGAGGAAGAAATTAAAATAATTGCAGGAGGGGTTCTGTGAATAAAAACGAAGTTAACACTGCTTTTGAAATCTTACTTGAAGAGATTGAAGAGGTCATTGAAGAGGAGTTTAATAACATAAGCAAGGAGGGGGAAGAGGCTTTTAAAGCCCAAGATTTTGATAAAGCAAAGTCACTTATTGAACGTGGCGACCGTCTTAAATCTTTCAGGGAAAAGGTTAAATCCCTTCAAAAGGAATGGCAGACGATTTTTAGTGAAGGAATCTCTTCTGAAATTCGAAAAAGGCAAGTGAAAGGCAGGTTGAAAAAGGGATTGAGAACTCCTGAGGATAAATTTGTAATACCCATTTTAGAATCGCTTATTGAACTCGGTGGAAAAGCAGAAATGAAAGATGTTTTAAAGCTTGTGCATGATAAAATGAAGAATATTTTAAATGAATATGATTATAAACCCCTTCCTTCTAATCCAAAACAGAAGCGATGGGAAAATACTGCTCAATGGGCAAGGCAAACAATGGTAGATGAAGGTCTGCTGGCAACCAATTCCACGCGAGGTATATGGGAAATAACTGAAAAGGGAAGAAGATTTTATGACGAACACAAAAGTACACCCTGAAGCCAAGCAGATAGAATCCCTTGTCTCCCAAATCCTCTCCCTCGATTCCTCTTCCCTGAAGGGGGACGCCAGAGGTGGACGGAGTAGTTGTAGATACCCCTCTAAAAGAGTGGAATGAGGTAAAAGTCAAAGGAACTTGAAGCCAAAATTGATCAA
>NZ_JBMFQK010000026.1:0-871 GCF_049968615.1 Dictyoglomus sp.
TAACAACCTTTGTATGCACTCCTTTTTTAAGAATAACTCTTGCCCTCTCTAACAAACCAAATCACCTTTTAAAGCAAGAAGTATGATAAACTGACCTGTAATCACTTTTATCACCCCTCAAATATCAGGACTAACCTTCTTTTCTTGCTTATCTTTATCTTCAATCTATAAAAATTCGTTACTAACAATAAACCAAAGTTTATTAAACTGATCATCCCTTTCTCTAATTCTTCCACAAGTCCTCTTGCCCTCCTTCTTCTCTCCTCCATCTTCGTTAAAAGATAAACTGTGAAAAAAGCAAACATATATACTGTTAACCATCTCCCTAACACCTCTTCCTCCTCTATATAGCTTAATAACTCTAAATTTAACTTACTCTTCTCATCTCTAAACATTTCTTCTATCTTCATCCTTTTTCTGTAAAGTTCATAGCTTAGCATATCCGCTGGCAGATTTGAAACAAAAACATTGGCTACCACTTTATGAACTAATACATTTCCATAAGGGTTTCCCATTTACATATATATTCCTCTTTAACCTTATGATGAAATACATTTCATTCTCAATGAGAAACTTCATCAGTTCCGGATATGTAAATTCTCTATCGAATACAAAAACTGTTTTCTATAGTGTAGGTAAAGCTCTACCTCCTATAGGAACTGCAAAGGAAAGAACTTTTTAAGCGATCTAAGTTTTTTGATAGAGGTAAATTTGGTAAAATAAACATATAAAATCGCCTCCAAATTCTACCACAAGGAGGCATCACTTTTTCAATACTGATTACAGGTCAGGAAGAATTATAAATAGAGTAACAAAAAGCACACTTATTATTGCTCCTCTACTCACAAGCATGGCAAGATTTTGCGCCATA
>NZ_JBMFQK010000027.1:0-831 GCF_049968615.1 Dictyoglomus sp.
AAGTTTTATTCAGATATATAAACCTGCTTGCCCTTTCTACATCTGATAGTTTCTTAGCGTCTAATCTTCTAATCTCATAGAAATACTCCATATCATTTTTATATTTTTTAAGACTTTCTATCAAATCATAAACTTTATCTCTTATAACAATATAAGCATTTATAAGTTCTTGGTTTATATCACTTACTATGGCTTTTTGTGGCATCAAACTAAAAAATAATGCACCACCGCCTAAGAATGGTTCAATGTATGTATCGTAATTTTCAGGCACAAAGAGTTTTAAGATTCTTAGTAACTGACTCTTCCCACCAGCCCATTTAACAAACGGATAAGATTTTATAATCTTCATTTCTAATCCTTACAGGGACATAATAAACATAATCCACCACCATCACCTTCTCCTGCTCGGCGATGATTTCTAACCCTTATAGGGACGTAATAAACTTGTTAAAAAAGATAAGATTACTATCCCTGCTAAATACAGAAAAAGATTAATTATCGCAAATTCTTCCAAGGAATTAGGCGGCATATTAAATAACTATGCTATAAAAGACAAGCCTATAGAAAAAGTAATAGATATGGAAAATAGCGTTGCAAGTGAAGTGTTTTTAAATGGATAAATTCTTTCTTTTGCCAAAAAAGTTAACCCATATATATCATTAAGGCTTTTTTCTAGGTTAACTCTTTAAAAGAAGGGGGAACTCTATCACCTGTAGAAAGGAAAAAAAGGAGAACTTTATCACCTTTAAAAAGGTAAAAGGGAAGTATCTAAACAATGGAATAGAGAATAATCGTTATTTTTTAATACTTTCTTATATCATTTTTAATTAT
>NZ_JBMFQK010000028.1:0-733 GCF_049968615.1 Dictyoglomus sp.
GAAAGAAAGGATTCTCAAACAATGTTTCAATCCCTTATAGGTACGCTACAAACATATGATATGCTATTGGAACAGGAGGTGTTATATCAAGTTTCAATCCCTTATAGGTACGCTACAAACAAGAATAAGGGTTCTTGTTGGGCAAGATTCACAAGGAAAGTTTCAATCCCTTATAGGTATGCTACAAACGCAAGATCTCGACAAGTTCTACCACATCCCAAACGTCAGTTTCAATCCCTTATAGGTACGCTACAAACGATATATTACGACTTGCTGGAAAAGTATATATATTTGTTTCAATCCCTTATAGGTACGCTACAAACGGCTGCTATCAAGTCCCTTGAGTACATTGTCAACAAGGTTTCAATCCCTTATAGGTACGCTACAAACAAGTGGACTTTTCATAAGCACTCCCAAAGGAAAGAATGTTTCAATCCCTTATAGGTACGCTACAAACAAAGTTTAGAGGAAAGAGCAAATTGTTTCAATCCCTTATAGGTACGCTACAAACATTTTCCTCCCTTTTGAAACTTCAAATTCCACTTTTGTTTCAATCCCTTATAGGTACGCTACAAACGTGCCCCCAACGCCACGGAGCTTGAAAAGGAGGCTCCGGTTTCAATCCCTTATAGGTACGCTACAAACCTGAAAGAGCTTGTTGAGAGTGTAAATGGGAAGGGCGTTTCAATCCCTTATAGGTACGCTACAAACTATCCACGGAGGGTTATTAGCG
>NZ_JBMFQK010000029.1:0-673 GCF_049968615.1 Dictyoglomus sp.
AGCCGACTTTACACCTGTTTGTACTACAGAGTTTGTAGCGTTCCAAAAGAGAATAGACCAGTTTAAAGAGTTAAACTGTGAACTTATTGGCCTCTCTATAGACCAAGTTTTCTCCCATATTAAGTGGGTAGAATGGATTAAAGAAAAACTTGGCGTAGAGATTACGTTCCCTATCATAGCAGACGATATGGGAGAAATTGCTAAATCTCTTGGAATGATAAGCCCTTACAAAGGAACAAACACTGTAAGAGCAGTGTTTGTATTAGACCCAGAAGGAACAATAAGACTTATACTCTACTATCCACAAGAGATAGGAAGATACATAGACGAGATAATAAGAGCAGTCAAAGCTCTTCAAGTATCAGACGCTAACAAAGTAGCAATACCTGCTAACTGGCCTAACAACGAACTTATAAAGGACGAAGTAATCATTCCACCAGCATCAGACGTAAAAACAGCTTCAGAAAGACCTAAACAGTATGACTGCTTTGACTGGTGGTTCTGCCACAAAAAAATCTAATATAAAAAAATGTTGCAAAATTTTAAGAGTATGTTATAATATTTATCACTAATTCCCGAGTAGCTCAGCTGGCAGAGCGGTCGGCTGTTAACCGACTGGTCGGGGGTTCGAATCCCTCCTCGGGAGCTTCTTATCTATAACTTTTTCTTAAAA
>NZ_JBMFQK010000030.1:0-627 GCF_049968615.1 Dictyoglomus sp.
ATTATAAGTGGGCTATTTTTCATAAAGATGGAAAGAGAATAACTCAGTGGTATGATACCATTTACTCAGCTGGTTTAGTAGGAGGGCAGAGTAATCTATATGTGGCAAAGAACGGTAATAGATATGCAATCTTTGATAAAGATGGAAATATGATAACTAAGAAATGGTTTTACAGTGTTTCTTTAGAAGGTTTAGTTAGTGGAGAAAGCAACCTATACATCGCAAAGAGTAGGGGTGTGGCTATTTTTGATGAGAGTGGTAATAGAATATCAGAGTTATTTGATGATATATATTCAGATGGACTGGTTAAAGGAGAAAGTAATTACTATCTTGCAAAGAAAGATGATAAATGGGCTATTTTTGATAAAGATGGAAATATGATAACAAAAGACTGGTTTGATGATATAGAACCAGACGGTTTAGTTAAAGGACAAAGTAATCTGTATATAGCAAAGAAAGGTAATAAGTATGCTATTTTTGATAAAGATGGAAATATGATAAGCCCAAAATGGTTTGATTGGATAGATGAATATGGATTAGCCTGGGGACAAAGTAAGTATTATAAAGCAATGATTAATGGTAAGCAGGCAATCTTTGATAGAGATGGGAAGATGATAACAAAAGAAT
>NZ_JBMFQK010000031.1:0-594 GCF_049968615.1 Dictyoglomus sp.
TAAAATAAAGTATTATTTGGTGTTTGATAAGTTTCAATCCCTGTAAGGTACTCTAAAAACCTTATTTTGATGTAACAAACAATGGGCTTTATCAATTGTTTCAATCCCTGTAAGGTACTCTAAAAACCTACTTTTGCACTTGTGAAGGAAATCGCAAGTGAAGTGTTTCAATCCCTGTAAGGTACTCTAAAAACGTGATTTATGAAGGTAAGATTTATAGGGAACATATAGTTTCAATCCCTGTAAGGTACTCTAAAAACTGTTTCCATGCTTATCACCTCTCTTAACTCTTTGAAGTTTCAATCCCTGTAAGGTACTCTAAAAACAACCGCTCCTCCGATTGTTGCATCTGCAAGCAATTCGTGTTTCAATCCCTGTAAGGTACTCTAAAAACTGCAGTTTTTTGAGATACCAGATTAAAGGTGGGTTGAGTTTCAATCCCTGTAAGGTACTCTAAAAACCAAGTTTTTTAAAATGGGCTTAAACCCGCATAAATACGTTTCAATCCCTGTAAGGTACTCTAAAAACATAGTGATTTATGTTGATGCCTGGAGGTCTGAAAATTTCAATCCCTGTAAGGTACTCTAAAAACTA
>NZ_JBMFQK010000032.1:0-593 GCF_049968615.1 Dictyoglomus sp.
GTTGGATCAATTATTAAAAGAAAAAATTTTGTTTGTAGCGTACCTATAAGGGATTGAAACAAACTCGGAAATTTAAGTTCAGGCAAAAGTGAAATAGTTTGTAGCGTACCTATAAGGGATTGAAACATCTATTGGAATACTCAAGATTGAATGAGTATTGGGTTTGTAGCGTACCTATAAGGGATTGAAACTTAGTTTGACTTTTGGCGATGAGATTAAAAAGGAAGGTTTGTAGCGTACCTATAAGGGATTGAAACAGGGCTCAGAGTTTTAGGATACTTTCAGAGATAGAGGTTTGTAGCGTACCTATAAGGGATTGAAACTTCGCTATAGCAGCTTGTACTCCTGCAGCCCATGCATGTTTGTAGCGTACCTATAAGGGATTGAAACATATTCCTTTTGGGCCCCTTTCAAAATAGCTTCGAGTTTGTAGCGTACCTATAAGGGATTGAAACGCAGGACTTCTCTATATCTCTATACTGGCAAGGGAGTTTGTAGCGTACCTATAAGGGATTGAAACATAGATTGATAAAAAGGACTGATTTAAATCAGGAAACGTTTGTAGCGTACCTATAAGGGATTGAAACTAAATT
>NZ_JBMFQK010000033.1:0-597 GCF_049968615.1 Dictyoglomus sp.
TTCTTCCACTAATTCTGATTTCTCTTTCAAAGGTTTCAATCCCTTATAGGTACGCTACAAACGAGGTTGTGGAAGCGATTAAAAATCTACCTGAAGAGTTTCAATCCCTTATAGGTACGCTACAAACTCATAGAGGTAGGAGGCGTCAAGTACATAGGGGAGGTGTTTCAATCCCTTATAGGTACGCTACAAACAGTTTTGTACAGGTTCGAATCCCTCTACGACTCGGGGTTTCAATCCCTTATAGGTACGCTACAAACCGATATATTCCATGCAATTCCCCATTATCCTTCAAAGTTTCAATCCCTTATAGGTACGCTACAAACCCAATAACCCAAAAACAAATTGCATATATCCACTCATTAGTGTTTCAATCCCTTATAGGTACGCTACAAACAAACCAGCGATAAAAGAGAAATTAAATAGAGTGTATGTTTCAATCCCTTATAGGTACGCTACAAACCTTGCCTTATCTCATTTCTACCGCAGCAGGGACACTGTTTCAATCCCTTATAGGTACGCTACAAACGTACTTACAAAGGATTTTGTGAAGGGGAGGGTTGAAAAGTTTCAATCCCTTATAGGTACGCTACAAAC
>NZ_JBMFQK010000034.1:0-572 GCF_049968615.1 Dictyoglomus sp.
CTAACAATCTAGTAATTAATTTAATATTAGTGCTTTATCTTAATGCAATTGTTGTAGTGGATTTTAAAATCCACTACAACAATGTAGTATATGATGTGATATCTATACCATTACATCATCAAACATCTTATTGCAATATAATAACTATGGTATATGGTATTAGCATATAGCATTAACAAAATACAAATGATAGAATCACGATAACAATATACTATATGATATGAAATGATATCTATACTTATTGCAATACATATAGTAGTAATAGAAATACAAATTTTAAATTCATACTAACTAGTATTATGATTTTATAATTCTAAACAATATCATATAGTATTAATTAATAATAAGTGATAATGTTTAGAATTATAAAATAATTATATATATAATATATATATAAAGCAGAGGTATAATATATAACATGCAGACTGCAAATATGATATCATATCATAATAGCATATAGCAAATGGTATAGTGATATGATAATGGTAAGATAACTATACGGATGCAATAAATGAGTAATAGCATATAGCGATATAGCATAATGGCATAACGGAATATAGATAACAATGATG
>NZ_JBMFQK010000035.1:0-570 GCF_049968615.1 Dictyoglomus sp.
AATAATGAACAACATATAATTTTTGTAGATCCGAAAGGAATTAGAAACCTCGGCAACTTCAACGATGATAAGATACAACTATGTACCAGTTATATTAAAGAAATAGAGGAAAGGATAAAGGAAGAAGCAAAAAATAAAGGTATGACAGTTGACTTACAATTAGATGCGTTTATTATCTCGACATCTTCTTACGACAATATAGCAAAAATATTTGGTGAAGGCAACTATAAGAAAGAAGATTTTGAAGATCACAATATATTCTTTCAGGAAGATAGGGATTATATCAAGAAAATTTTAGAAAAAGTAGGAGTTGCCAACCGCACACTATGACGTTGAGTAAAACAGAAATTAATAACACAAAGCCACAAACAACAAGAATGCCAGAGGATATTATTCAGCTGTTTACTACAAAAGATTTAGACGAAGAATGGTCGTTTACAGAATATAAACCATCAGATACAGGTAAGTGGACACACGGATACCATCGCTATCCCGCTAAGTTTATCCCTCAATTAGTAGAAAGGTTAATTGATGAGTATATTAAAGCAAAAGATGCCCATATAAACGACC
>NZ_JBMFQK010000036.1:0-569 GCF_049968615.1 Dictyoglomus sp.
GAAAAGAGCTTGAAAAGGAAGGATACACTTTTAAATCTGAAAGTGATACGGAAGTAATTTTGAAAGCTTTTCATAAGTGGAGTTTTGATGCAGTTTATAAATTTAGAGGAATGTTTGCTTTTGCTATATGGGATAAAAATAAAAAAGAGTTAATCCTGTGTAGAGATAGGGTGGGTGTTAAACCTCTGTATTACTATTATAAAAATGGATTTTTTGCTTTTGCATCAGAACTCAAAGCCTTTCATCTACATCCAAAGTTTGAAAAGATCATTGACTATACTTCATTAGCGCTTTTCCTTCAATACGGCTATATACCAGCTCCTTACTCAATATTTCAGAATACCTTCAAGTTAAAACCTGGACATTTTCTTGTAATAAATTCAAAAGGAGAAATAAAGGAGTTTTCCTACTGGAAAGTTGAAAATTACTTTTTAAAAGGACGGGAAGAAAGGGAAAGGTGGTTAAGGAAATCAGAAGAAGAGTTAGTAGAAGAGTTGGAAAATATTTTAACCGAAAGTTTTAAATTAAGACTTGTTTCTGATGTACCAGTTGGAATGTTTTTAAGTGGA
>NZ_JBMFQK010000037.1:0-550 GCF_049968615.1 Dictyoglomus sp.
GTCCTAAATCGATTAAAATCTTAGGATTGTGCTTTATAAAAAACTCTCTTAACTTTTCTCCATAACCTGCTCTCATCCACTTGTTTGATGTTATAAAACAAAGATGACCACCCTCTTTTAGTAGATTTATGCCTTTTTCATAAAAAAGAGTGTATATATCCCCCATGCTGTTAAACACTTCGTAATTAAATTTTTTATACTTTTTTGCAAGTAAGCCAGCATTCTTTTGCAGCTGTATATACGGTGGATTTCCAATCACTATATCAAAGCCACCACTGCGCATTACTTTTGAGAAGTAAACTACGAAATCAAATTCTTTGTGACCATTTGTAAGCTCTTTGATTTCTTGATCAATTTTTCTTTTTAATTCTCTTTTTCTATCTAAATTAGTTGTTGTATGGTATTCGTCTTCCAACTGCTCTAAAGTATCAAAACTTTTAAATAAGTCTTGTTGAATACATGACAGTGAATCGCCTGCTACAAGCTTGTAATCCAGGTTTGGCAAAGGTTTTATCTGGGTTAGATCTTCTTCGTCTACTATTAAAGATAG
>NZ_JBMFQK010000038.1:0-550 GCF_049968615.1 Dictyoglomus sp.
GGGATTGAAACTCTGCTATATCCTTGATATTCACAGGGACTCCTTGGGTTTGTAGCGTACCTATAAGGGATTGAAACTATATTCTCTCATATATTCTTTTTTATCAGTATATGTTTGTAGCGTACCTATAAGGGATTGAAACTAATGTTGTGGAGGTAAAAAAAATGAAAAATTATCTGTTTGTAGCGTACCTATAAGGGATTGAAACGCAACTTTGGCAAGTCCAACTGCTGAAGCCCAAAAAGTTTGTAGCGTACCTATAAGGGATTGAAACTTGGGAGCTTAATCCAATCATGCATTTTAGTAGGACGTTTGTAGCGTACCTATAAGGGATTGAAACTAGCATTATTAGCATCTCATCCTGTTGCGTTTTTAAGTTTGTAGCGTACCTATAAGGGATTGAAACAGATGTATAAAGCCTCGACCTCTGTATATCCCTACTCGTTTGTAGCGTACCTATAAGGGATTGAAACCCTTCTCTTACAGAGGAGTGGGTAAAGGGGCTGATTGTGTTTGTAGCGTACCTATAAGGGATTGAAACCTTTTGCTT
>NZ_JBMFQK010000039.1:0-547 GCF_049968615.1 Dictyoglomus sp.
GATTGAAACGAGAGTACCCGGGGTAGGCTTCTACCCCGGGAGATCCTGTTTGTAGCGTACCTATAAGGGATTGAAACATTCTTGAATAGCATTTATTTTTCCTCCAGCCTTCCGTTTGTAGCGTACCTATAAGGGATTGAAACTTTTGAGGCTTTTGGACCAAGGAAGAATTTCAGGCCACGTTTGTAGCGTACCTATAAGGGATTGAAACCCCTCTGACAGGAAAGGAAAGTCCAAAAAATCTTTTTGTTTGTAGCGTACCTATAAGGGATTGAAACTTTTCCTTTAGGTACTTTGCCACTGTGGTCTTCCACATGTTTGTAGCGTACCTATAAGGGATTGAAACAGCTTCAACAACCTATTGAATGGTTAAATGTAGGAATGTTTGTAGCGTACCTATAAGGGATTGAAACACGAGTAATATGAAGGGTGGTAATCTTATGGTGGAAGTTTGTAGCGTACCTATAAGGGATTGAAACGAGAGTACCCGGGGTAGGCTTCTACCCCGGGAGATCCTGTTTGTAGCGTACCTATAAGGGATTGAAAC
>NZ_JBMFQK010000040.1:0-519 GCF_049968615.1 Dictyoglomus sp.
TTGGTATATTAGCAACACTTGAAACAATGACATATTATGATTTAACAAAAGCAGAGTATATAAATATTGCATCTAGATTTGCATTACCAGATTTAGAGATTATGTTAGAAGCTGAACAAATTGAAGAAAAAGAAGTAGAAAAAGATAAAGAAAAAGAAACTAATAAAATACCTAAAATACCTGTAAAAACACAAATAGATATAGATATATTAGCATTAGCAATTATAGCAACACAATCTGATATATCTTCTGTTAAAGCAACTGCATTGTATGCATTAAATAAACTTGGTATAAGAGATTGGTTAAAAGAAGTTAATGATAAGAAACTTGCTATTAAAATGATAAATAGTTTATTAACAGTATCTACAAGATTTAAATTAGCAAGATTATATACAAAAAATGCTATAAATACATTAGCATCTGCATCTGGTAATGTAACTAAAAAACCTGCAATTAAAGATACAGATATAATAGAACTTGGGCAAAAAATAGGTGCAATAATGGCATATGATGCTATAA
>NZ_JBMFQK010000041.1:0-518 GCF_049968615.1 Dictyoglomus sp.
ATCTTATCGGATAAATCTCAATTAATTCCTTACGAGATTGCCTTATTCCATTTTCAATTATCTTTAATGCATTTTCCACCTCTGCTCCATAATTAAGTATTCTGGGTCTAAATTTATCTGGAGAGTCAGCAATTTCTTTTATAGCTTGAAGTAATTCCTTTATTCCTTCTTTTCTTGTAGCAACAGTTGGAACTACTTTTATACCAAGTAGTTGCTCCATTGCATTTGTATTTATCTCGTACCCCTTTTTCTTTGCCTCATCATAGATGTTTAACGCAACAACCACAGGAATTCCAAGTTCAAGAAGTTGAATTGTAAGATAAAGGTTTCTTTCAAGATTTGTTGAATCAACAACATCAATTATGATGTCAGGTTTTTCTTTTACAATAAAATCCCTTGCAATAATTTCTTCCTGGGTATAAGGACTAAGACTGTATGTTCCAGGAAGGTCAACGAGATCAATAGTTAAATCATCAATTTTAAATGTAGCTGTCTTTTTCTCAACTGTTACTCCAGGC
>NZ_JBMFQK010000042.1:0-517 GCF_049968615.1 Dictyoglomus sp.
CCATAAACTCAGGCATTGTAGCATGACCTTCTGCACTTATACCCTCACGCTTTAATACCTTCAAAATGGTAAGAAAGATAATCTTTAAATCAAGAAGAATATTCCAGTTATCTACATACCATACATCCAATTTAAATTTTTCTTCCCAAGTTATAGCATTTCTACCATTTATTTGTGCCCAACCTGTCATACCTGGTTTTACATTATGTCTTCTTGCCTGCTCTGGAGTATACCTATCTAAATATTCCATAAGAAGAGGTCTTGGACCCACCAGACTCATATCTCCTTTTAACACATTCCAAAATTCAGGAAGTTCATCTAAAGTAGTACTTCTTAAAAACTTACCGATTGTTGTAAGCCTCTTCTCATCAGGCAAAAGATTCCCATTTTCATCTCTTAAATCCAGCATAGTTCTGAATTTATATATCATAAAAGGTTTTCCCTTTAACCCAGGACGAACTTGTTTAAAAAATATAGGTCTTCCCATAGTAAAGTAGATTATTATGGAGATAATTAC
>NZ_JBMFQK010000043.1:0-509 GCF_049968615.1 Dictyoglomus sp.
AGGATAAAGATAATAAAACTTATGTTAGCGTAATACCACCAATAGGAGTTGACAATTACGAAGTTATACAGGTAGAAAATATTAACGATGTAGTTATTGATGATGCCGGTAATGTTCATATTAAAACAGAAGCTGAAAAAGTAGCAGAGAAAAAACAATCATATTTAGCGAAATTGTCTGGTGATATAACAAATTGGATTTATACTTATTATCCTCAAGTAAAACAAAATAGTGATTTATCTGATTATTTAACTTATACTACTTTATTAAGATCTATGTCTGTACCTGAAGCAGAATTATCAGCAAAAATGACACAAATTGGTGCCGCTATTGTTAATTTCTCAATAACTGAAGCAGGTAAATATAAATCAGCAGATAATTTAAATAAAGCAGGTATCGAATATTTTAATAAACTTGTAAATGAATTAGTAACTAGTTATACAGCATATCCTGCTAATGCATTAATTCAATTATCAAAAATTGCTGTTAGAGTATCTCAAGTTATTAAG
>NZ_JBMFQK010000044.1:0-507 GCF_049968615.1 Dictyoglomus sp.
TTTTCGTAGCAAAAACAGCAGCACTTATCTTAACATTGTCCATCTTTATTATAGATTTCTTTATATTTTCAAATTTTTCTAATAAATCGTCTCTATAACTTTTTATTATGTGATCATACTTTTTGAGTACGCTTCTATAGATTTTTTGTGTTATGTTTTGACTATCCTTAAGTAATTCCTTCTTATGCTCCATAAATCTATCGCATATTATCTTTCTTTTATAATCCTCTTCAGTATAGACAGCTGGACTAAAGCCAAGGTATACCATTTGCTGGGAAAAATCTATAAACTCATCAAGGGTACCGTTTATAACTACTTCATCTTTATGAGTTAACTTATCTTTTCCACTGCTTTTAAGGTATTTTAATAATTCTTCTATATTACTGAATCGTGTTCCATTTACTTTAAATCCATAAGGAAGCTTAGGTTCTGCACATACTTTAGTTTTTAACTTCCATTCTTTATCAGAAATCTGTTCTATTACTTGGGAGAAATCATCTTTACCAT
>NZ_JBMFQK010000045.1:0-507 GCF_049968615.1 Dictyoglomus sp.
GTGTTGGTTTGTAGCGTACCTATAAGGGATTGAAACTGGAGCTGGTGGCAACCGCGCTTAAATCGTATAAGGGTTTGTAGCGTACCTATAAGGGATTGAAACTTACGTTTCCTAGAGGAGTAACATTTGAACTTGTCAGTTTGTAGCGTACCTATAAGGGATTGAAACAAATAGTGAAAGAAAGAGAAAAATAGAGGACCAAAAGGTTTGTAGCGTACCTATAAGGGATTGAAACTCAGGAAAGTAGTAGCAAACCTCCCTGCAATAACCGTTTGTAGCGTACCTATAAGGGATTGAAACTCACTCGGTTTATCACTCTTCCTTTCTTTACCCACTTGTTTGTAGCGTACCTATAAGGGATTGAAACAAATAAGTAATGGCGATACAATTTATACAGGTTATAGTTTGTAGCGTACCTATAAGGGATTGAAACATCCCATAAATGAAATTGCAAAAATTCCAGTACTTGTTTGTAGCGTACCTATAAGGGATTGAAACATCGTCTTG